>LBWY01000001.1 GCA_000995135.1 Parcubacteria group bacterium GW2011_GWE2_39_37
CTAAGCATAATAATCTCAAGCACTAATGCTGAAACAAATTGGAACGCCCTTAGGCTGGCCAATCTTGCTATTATCAAGGGAGATACAGTCGGCATCTTTCTTGTCGGTGAGGGAGTGGAATATGAAAAACACAGTTCTGATAAATTTGATATTAAAAATCAAGTTGAACAATTTTTGTCATCAGACAATGCCAAAATTATGGCTTGTGGAACTTGTATGAAGCTGCGCGAACAAAAAAGCACAGAATCTTGTCCGATTAGCGGTCTTGAAGATTTATATTCTTTAATAAATACTGCTGATAAAGTTTTAACCTTCTAATAACTGAGCTCAGTTTTGCAAATTCTCCATCAAAAAAGTTTTCCAACTTTCTCGTCCGGCCACCCCTGAAGAAATCTCGTCTTAACGAGATTTTTTCTTTTATTTGGATTGAATGTAAGGCATATTAATGATAAGATAATCTCAGCATAACCTTAAAGTAACTATATGAAATTAAAGTCTCCTGACCTACCTGCAATAGAACCTCCTCATAAAATAGAGAGGTCTATGACAGAAGCAAAAGAAAATTTTTACGAGCTTGCAAAATCAAGAACCAGCTTTTTAGATCATAAACAATTTAAAGCTTGGGTGGAAAAAAATATGGGCGTTCTGGGTATTTATCTTCGCCAAGATGAGGATGCTGCATTTTTTAAAATTAGTACAGGAACAGCTAAAAATGAAACTACTGATATAGAAAAATTTATTTGTGAGCTTGAAATTGTTATTGATAAAGAAAAGTTTTTTTAGATGGTGAAGATTACTCTGATATAATTCCTTTCATCACGGAACATGAAATTTATGAAGCATGGCTCCATGCGAAACGCGGCACTCTTCAAACAAAACAAGCCAAAGAAGCAAAACACACATTATCATTGATGAGAGAATTTGTTATGGCAGAAGAAAAAGGATTGGGCGAAAAACTTTTGAACTGGAGAAAAAAAATTGACCCGCACTCAGAAGAAGTTTACAAAAATATGTCTGAATATGCAAAAAATAAAATTAAAGGCGGAAAAAAGCCTACGCAGATAGATAAAGACATTGATAACATGTTTAAACAATCAGAGACATATAAAACTGAATATGTTGAATACATTTATCTTGCAAATATTATTGAGGGCGAAATAGGCAGGCATTTATTTGAGCTTTTTAAAAACAAAGATAAAAAAGAATATTTTGCATTTGAAAATGAAGCTAACCAAATTCACGATGAATTTTATAAGTTAACGGAGGAACACAAGGGACAAGTTATTTCTGAAGCAGACCTAGCTGAAGTTCAGAAAAAATTAACTGCATTCGCAATTAAGCACAATATTAATCCCGAATTACTTTCTTTAAGAAAAGCTCTTTATCATTTTTATAACATCTTTAATTGCAACAGCACTAAGCTCAATGTCGGGCGGTGGAGCTTCGGTTATTAACATTCCAGTGTTATTATCGCTTGGCATACCATTCCCAATGGCTACAGCCGCTCAAAAAGTGAGTTCGTCTTTTTGGGTTCTACCCGCTTCATATAACTACCTTAAAGATCGAAAAGTTGATTGGCGATTTTTGTTGTTATTCAGCACTATTGGTCTAATTGGTGTTTATGCTGGCGTTGCGGTGATAATGCATACCAACCAAAGATTATTGCAAATTACTGTTGGAATTTTAATTCTTTTGCTAGTTGCTTATACCTATTTTAAAAAAGACGTTGGGCTTGCTGAGCAAAAAGTTTATTCTAAGCTAAGAAGATCAATCGCTTATGTCTTCGCGCTTATCCTTGGATTCTATGAAAGCTTTTTTGGTTCCGGTAATGGCATCATGTTTTCAATCGTTACATTAAAAACGAGAGGTTTTGATTTCGTTGATGCGCTTGGTTATTATTTTTCAGTTGCTTTCCCTTGGTGCGTCTTTGCCGCTGGCTTATTAATCTACAAAGGCAACTTTAGTTGGGCCATAATGACACCAATAGTTTTAGGTTCTTTAATAGATTAATGTTTGTTATTATTGGTAGTATTTTAGGAATCAAACTGTTGGTTGGGATGTAGCATAAAGCGTAAAAAATCTGTTAAGATTAACAGATTGAGGGGGGGGGTAGAAGGGGTTCGACTTCAAAATCGAACCCCTTCTAAGTTATATTTGCGGCTGCCTACTGATCACCAAGTCAATTGAATTGTTGGCTAAGATCAATACCTTGGTAATGATCATGATCAATAGATCAGCAACTTCTGGGAGGGCCAAACGCAGATATTTTTCTTTTAATTTCCTTAAAAGAAAGAAAGGGGTGCGCGGGTCGACCACTCCCGGGACTTAAGTGTTTTCACACTTCCCTTCCAGTGATCAATGGCTGCCTCCTGAACCACAAATCATTGAAAGGTTTTGGCGGCTCGACAATTGTTAATGAAACATTAAACAATAACACAAAACACTATGGCTGTCAATAGATGACTGGAATAGTGTTAGCCTTTTAGAACTTTCCTTGTTGCACATTTCTCTTTTTAAAGAAAGTCAATATTTAAACATAAAATAAAAAATGTTATAATGATTGTACTAATATTAGAAATATGAATATAGAAAATCAACCAGAAACATTCACTCCTTGGGACGAGTTTAATCCTTTGGAGTATGCTGAACAAAATTACGGTCAAATGTTGCCTGAAGATGAAAATTTAAAATATCGTTAGAACTAAATTAAAGATTTTTCTTTTCCTTCCTTCCAGTGATCAATGGCTACCGTGTACCACAAATCATTGAAAAGCTTTGGCGATTCGACTATTATTAATAAAACAGGTTGTAAAATATAAACTAAACTTTAACTACATATAATTAAATTTTTTATGAAAAAAATACTTTATTTAACATTCGTAATTTTTAGTTTTAGCATTTACATCAATATGGCACTGGCCACCGAAACCAATGATAGCTGCTATAAAAAAATAGCAGATACTTGGTTCTATATAGATGAAGCGCTATCCAATATTGACGCTGCTAGTTTTCAAACAATAAATAGCTGCTACGCTAAAGACAAAAATCATGTTTATTACGAAAAAGATATTATAATTAATGCAGACACATTATCATTTCAGCCAATAAATATTTTTTATTCAAAAGACAAGAATCATGTTTTTTTTAAGAAACAAATAATTACTAACGCTAATCCATTTTCATTCAAACCATTAAACACTCATTACAGCATTGATAATAACAGTTGCTATTACTATGACTATTATTCTAACAAGGCTTACTTAATTGAGGGTTGCGATCCCAAAACGCTAAAACCGTTAAATACTCCTTATGCGAAAGACAACAAAAAAGCCTACTATTTAGGTAAGTATCTTGAAGTTAAAGACGTGGATACTTTTAGATTGAACAAAACTGGCGAGACATATGCCGAGGACAAGTATAATTATTATATTGCTGGTGAAAGAAAAGAAAGCAAAAAATCGATGCATGAAAGAGTAAAAGGGAAAATTGTTATAAAAAAAGAAGATAACGGAAAAGCTTATTATGTAAGCCCAACAAAAAAAGCAATATTTTATCTTGGCAGACCAGCCGACGCCTTTGAGGTAATGCGCCAGCAAGGGATTGGAATATCCAATGAAGACTTGCAAAAAATACCAAACGGCTCAAGCAAATTAAATGACAAAGATATTAATATGAAATTTGCTGAAAAGCAAAAGGGTAAAATATTTATACAAACACAAAGCCGAGGTGAGGCTTGGTATATAAATCCATCAGATGCAAAAAGATATTATTTAGGCAGACCAGCTGATGCGTTTAAAGTAATGCGTAATTTAGGATTAGGCATATCCAATAATGATTTTTTAGACTTGTAAAAATATTTTTACCCATTTATAGTCTTAACATCCACCAAAAAAAAGTTAAATAACACCTCAGATAACGTCAAAAGGTTTTTCAAATAAGGACAAAATCATTCACTACTAAAACACCTATAACTTTATAAGGTTATAGGTGTTTATTATTAAAGTGTTTGAAAGAAGTTTCTACCTATCCCCAATCTCATACCAATTGATCTTTCTGGAGATGAACATTACGATTGCCAGGATAATGAATAGTCCGATGCTGCCGACCAATAGAGAATAATCTTGGAGTTGGAGGATGGCATAGATGAAGCCATAAACTATGATCATGATTCCTGCCTGCAAAAGCGACATGCGCGAGCTTTTAAAGATATGCCTGGAGTAGAGCGTAACCATCAAGATAGTTGCCAAGCTGGATATAAGATAGGCGAAATTGAAATTCAGATGTTCGCTTAATGACAGAAGTAGTGAGAAAAATAGAACTAAAGACAAACCGACTAGCAGATACTGCATCGGATGGATGCGATTCTTATTCATTACTTCAGAAAAGAAGAAAATCAAAAAGGTTAATGCGATAAAAAGAATAGCATATTTGATGGAACGAGAATTTTTTTGATATTCATCCACTGGAATCAAGAGATTGACGCCAAACGCAGAAGCCAGCATATCTTGATTGCTATTGCCTATCCAGCTTTGCGGGAAATTCCTGTTAAGCTGTAATACTTTCCATTTGGCCAGGAATCCATCCTTACCGACTTCCCGTTCATCAGGCAAAAAGGCACCGCCAAAATTCGGATCCTTCCAAGATGATGTAAGCTCTAGGGTTGTTTCGCCGCCAAGAGGAACGAAATCCAGACCTTCGCTACCATTCAAATTCAAATCAAAGGAATATTGGATCGGTTTGGTGTTGGCAAGGTCCAATGCCACTTTCACATTAACACCGGAATTCAATCCTACTGCAGCGGTCCGACTTTTTTCAATCATTCCTTTTTCAAAAACACTAGAATCAAATCCTCCTAAAACCATCTCGCTTCCCAATCCAGGCTTGGCATTCATCTCATTGCCATTCCACTTAATTTTTATATTTTCTTTAATACCACGCATATCAGGAATTCCAACAGAGACTAAGGCATCATTCCACAAAACCACATCTGAAGCGATATTAAGATCTTTTAAATTCGGCTGACTGAAAGCTCCTTGAAACTTCAGATTGGAATTATAGACTGCCGCCTGGTAGATTCCTCTTTGTCTCATCTCGGGAGCGATAGCGCCGTTGATAGACAAGCTATCCGGCAGAAAGTGAGCGTACTCCAATTGCTCAACAGCTTTACCGTCCTTATCCACCATCTTTTTATAAGGCAAGGTCAAAATCGGTCCGGCAATAGTCTGTTTACTGCCCCATTTAGCATCGATTTCATTTGTCGCCTCATCCCTTCTTTGTTCTCTTTCATCAATTAATTCGCTAATCATAGCGGTTGGAATAAGCAACAACAAGGATAAAAACCCGATGGAGAGAACCTTAAAAATGATAAAATTTTTGTGTTTTTCAAACATATAGTTTCATTAATAATAATCTTATTTAATTAAGATGTTTTGCTGTAGAACCTTTTATATTTTTTTAACAAGTTCTGATTTCAAATACATCGCTCCAATTCCATCGACTTTACAAGAAATGTTATGGCCATTGTGGCTTTCAATCAATGATATGTTTTTAACCTTTGTTCCAGCTTTGATTCCCGATGAAGAGCCTTTTACTTTCAAGTCTTTTATTACCGCCACAGAATCTCCATTCTGAAGAATATTTCCATTAGCATCAAGAATCACCGCTTGTGATTCGTCATTTTCTACCATCTCAGACGGATCCCACTCATGAAAACATTCAGCGCAAATCCATAAATTCATATCTTGATAGGTATTTATGGAATTGCATTTAGGGCACTTGTATTCGTTACTCATATTAGTATTTATTACTTCAATTACTATATATTTCTATCCTACCACTTTAAGGCAAATTAGCAATACTGCTGGGAAACCGATTTTATTTTTGATTAAGGCAATCCATGCTTTAATAACTTGCTAATAAATATGTTTTAAATTAACCATTATTAAAATACTGAAAGCATGAAAAACATAACCAAAGATTTCGCAAGTAATCTTCTGAAAGCAGCGGATATTAAAATCAATGGCAGCCGGCCATGGGATGTAAAAATCTATCAAGACAAACTTTATAACCGCATCTTGCGCCAAGGTTCGATCGGCTTGGGAGAATCCTATGTGGACGGTTGGTGGGAAGCTGAACGGCTAGATGAATTTTTTCATCGAGCCCTTCGTGCTAAATTAGATCGGGCAGTTAAAATCAAAAGAGACTGGAAAGCTTTGCTCTTTATTGTAGGACAGGTCTTGATTAATCACCAAACTAAAAGCGGTTCCCAAATTGTCGGAGAGCAACACTATGATCTGGGCAATGATCTTTTTGAAGCCATGCTAGACAAAAGAATGGTCTACACTTGTGGCTATTGGAAAAACGCTGACAATCTAGATCAAGCCCAAGAGGATAAATTGGATTTAGTCTGTAAAAAATTACAGCTGAAGCCTGGGCAAAGCATTCTTGATATCGGCTGCGGCTGGGGCAGTTTTGCTAAATTTGCTGCTGAACGCTATGGCGCTAGTGTCACTGGCATAACTATATCAAAAGAACAGGTGACTCTCGGCAATAAACTATGCGCCGGTTTGCCAGTAAAAATAATCAATCAAGATTATCGAGAAATCCAGGGTAGATTTGACCACATCGTTTCCCTGGGCATGTTTGAGCATGTGGGCTACAAAAACTATCGCACCTACATGAAGATGGTTCACAAACATTTGAAAGACGACGGACTATTTTTACTACATACCATCGGCAGTCTTAAAACCGTAAAAATAAATGAGGCCTGGATAGATAAATATATTTTTCCAAATGCAATGCTGCCCTCGATTGCACAGATAGGCAAATCGCTTGAAGGACTTTTTGTAATGGAGGATTGGCACAACTTCGGAGCAGACTACGACAAGACTCTGATGGCCTGGTTGGAAAATTTTGAAAAAGCTTGGCCTCAACTTGAACCGATTTATGGCCAACGCTTTTACCGGATGTGGAAATTTTTCCTTGCTGCCTGCGCAGGCGGCTTCAGGGCAAGAAAAATGCAGCTCTGGCAGATCATCCTTTCAAAAAATGGAGTTGCCAACGGCTACACATCGTTCCGCTAATATTTTTAAATAAACTTTTATTTCTTGTTACTATCCTCTCTTGCTCCCATAACCACAGCACCGATAACCCCTCCAACAAGAATCAAAATAATAATAAGCATCATATATATTCTTAAATTATTTTTCTGCCAAATATAATTTCAACCTCTTCAGTCCTTCTTGGATTTTTTCTACATCAAGCGCATAGCTGAAGCGCACACGGTCCGGCTCACCGAACCAAGCACCATCATATGCGATCAGTTGATATTTATAATATAGCTCATTGATAGCCTTGTTAGCATTTTCTATCTTAGGAAAAACATAAAATGCTCCCTCCGGCTGCCACAGATCCAACCCCATCTCTTTCATGCCATTATAAATCATATCTCGACGCTCACTCCAGATCTGCAAATGATGATCGATATAATCTCGTGGGCTCTTAAGCGCGGCCAAAGCCATCTCCTGAGCCAGAACATTGGTATTCATGGAAGCATGGGTCTTGATCTCTACAATCTTATCTACAAGCTGCTGATCGTATGAATGAAGATAACCCACCCGATAACCGCACATGCCATAGGTCTTGGAAAAAGAATCAATCGAGATAACTTTTTTTCCAGCCAGTTGATAAAATTCTCCCACGTAAACTAGTTCGCGGTAGACATTGTCGGCAATCACATAAATATCAAGCTCCTCGGCCATTTTTTCAATCTCTTTTAAAACTTCTCGGTCTTGCAAAGTACCGGTTGGATTAGAAGGAGAATTGATTAAAATCGCTCGAGCATCCGGTAGTTTTTTCTTCAACTCTTCCAGAACAATTTTTCCATCTATCAGTTCGTAATAATCAATCTCCAGATGAGCAAATTGGACATTATAAGGATAGGAATAATAATATGGCTTAGGTAATAAAATTTTCCCGCCCGGAACATATAATGCTCTCAATACTAAATCCAACGCCTCCGAAGCGCCATTAGTGATCACAAATTGTCCTGGCTGAGATTTTTCATAAACCGGCGTCAGCGCTTCACGCAATTCTTGCAATCCGCAAACCTGCCCATATTTAAAACTACGATAATTATCAAGCACGGCAAAAGCCTCTGCCGGCGGTGCTAAATCCGGCTGGCCGGAGCCGAAAGAAATCAGCTCACCTCCGCCCTTACCGATAAAAAATGATGGACTATTGATATTTTGCATATTAGATACTAATTTTTTTAATACTTTAAGTATCTAATAATTTTTGTTAAAAAGCAATTCGAGACTTTTATCTATCAGATCCTTAAGCTTTTTGTCCAGACGACCAAAGACTCAATCAATTCTTTGATTTTCCGCTTAGTTTTTTCATCAGTCAAATTACCCTCGGCATCAAATTTTTCTTCTGCCAAGCCGACCATCACCTCGGGTCGGTTGATCGGCTTCATGTCTAGAAATACCGACATCTGTCGCAGATGATACTGCATTCTTGTCGTGCCTAACATACCGATTGATGCGCCCATGATTGCTACCGGCTTGCCCTCAAAACTATTGTCGCCATATGGCCGGGAAGCGCAATCGATCGCATTTTTCAAAACTCCAGAAACAGAATAATTATATTCGGGGCTAACAAATAAGACAGCGTCGGCTGCCTTTATTTTATTTTTTAAAATCAAAACCGCCTGATTGCCATTATTTTCCAAATCCTGATTGTAAAGTGGAATCTGGCTGATATCCAAAATTTCTATCTCCACTTTTTCCGGAGCAAGCTTCACCGCCTCTCTCAAAAGCGCGGAGTTAAAAGATCTTTTTCGCAAGCTGCCAGAGATACCGACTATTTTAATCCTGTTGTTCATAAAGCTTAAATTATAACTGCAGAATTAATACTTGGTTAAGTTTTTATGACCGATATCTTCGAGGGATTAACAACCCCTTTTTTTATTGCTTAATTGTTTCTTAACTCCTATTGATTAGATTAAAAATAAATTAACATTAGTCAAAATAGTTATTATTTCAATAACCAATAATGTTATTATTCTCTCTCCAGGAAATTCTGCAAAGAGAGCAGGCGCAAAGCCTGTATGAAAAGCAAAAGCTTTTCGGGTGGACCTTTAAAACCTAAAACAGTTTTGACTATTGCTAATAAAAAAATTTCAAAAGGAGCTGCCATGAAATCTTATATATCGCTTTTCACATTCTTGGTCATTTTGAATATTTGCACTTTCGGAAACTATGATAACGCGATAGCTAAAGCTACAACAAACAGCGAAGAATGTTACGTAATAGTTCGCAATGATACCCTCAAAAAAATAGCCAAAGCGAAAAACATAAGCCTGAAGACTTTATATGAATTGAACAGAAAGACAATCGGCAACAATCCTGATCTGATTTTTCCAGGTCAAGTATTGGTAATCCCTCAAGCAGCAAAACCCCCGGAACCAGTCAAAAAAATAGAACCTACAACAAAAATCGTGACTTCCCCGGTTGTAGAGACGCAAACCGCCAGGTCATACTTTCTTCCAGATAGAGAAAACTCTTTCATATATAAATACCGGAATGGTCGATTTTCCGATTCTGAGTTGCAAAAAATATTCCTGCTTACTGCATTCTCTATTTTCATTGCTTTATTCCTGTTATTTTACAAGCTACTCTCAATCTTTCTTGGCAGATTGTTCAACATCAGAAAAGGAAGTGTTGAAAAAATATTCGTCGGCTGTTTTTTGAATGAAAGCGAGGTGTTATACTTTTTCTTCGATGGCAAGCGCCATGTTATTGCAGATTTTGATTATTTGATTAACATACTCACCAGCCAGGCAAATAACCTAGAGGAGTTATTAACTTTTGACATAAAAGATGTTGATCAAAAGGCCATAGAAATATTGCTAAACAAGGAAGTAAAACCCTTGAGCACAAAAAAGCAAAAACTGTTTATAAAATTAGTTAGGCGGCAGCTTGATGCCTTGACGCTTGTAACAAAAAATCAATGCGCCGCAGTATGAATGCCAAATGAACTTGTTGCCTGGGGATAGCTCACTCTATTCCCTTTTTTATTTAGAATTTTACCGTCAAAGTTTTTCTAAAACCGACACGATCGCGGGCAATGTCTTCGCTCTTGAACATCAAACCATTGGTTACGGTATATTCACCGAAACGATCATTTAACTTATCCATGGCAAGGCTTAGATTTTTATTTTTTATTCTTTCGCAAAATAAAGACTGCTGGCCGGAAAGGGGTAACAAATTGCCGACAGAAACTGCCAGCTTAGAAACTGGATTGGTAATTTCGGTCACTGACAAATAGTTTTCTAAGGGAGCAAAAATTTCGGCAGTAGTAAAAATCTTGTCCAGCGAACGGAAAGTCTTGCTCAAACCGCCGCCGCATACATAAGCGCAGCTAAACCAGACGTTTTGCGCTTCCAACTCCTGCGCACGCAAACGTCGGCCGGTTTTTTCACAAAGCTTATAAAGAATTTTTAATAAATAAACCTTGTCAGTTGTTTTTTGCGGTATGCAATAAGAATGGCCGATAGATTTTGGCAAAGGCGTTTCCAGGTTGATTTCTGAAATCTCTTCTCCATTCACATGCGCCCAAAGCTGATAGCCGTAAATTCCTAAATGCCTTTGCAGGATGGTGGGATTATATTTCTTTAGCTCTAATAAATTTCTTATACCCAGGCGACCAAGACGCAAGGACATGGCTTTGCCAACCCCCCAAGCCTCGGTTAAATCACGTTTCAAAAAATTATCTAAATTACTTTTATCAATGACCAGTACGCCATTTTTAGGAGCGATATCGCCCGCGAACTTGGCCAAGAATTTAGTCCAGCTGATGCCAACTGAACATTTCAGCCATTCACCCACCTCAGCCTTGATTCTTTGCTTAATAATTTCCGCTATTTTTTCTGCTTCGGTAAAATTTTTTACAAAACCGGTCAAATCCATAAATGCCTCGTCGATACTATAGGGTTCCATGCGATCGGTATATTCAGATAAAATCTTAAAAATTTTTTCTGTAACACAGCGATATTTGGCTGGTTCATTTTCCACCAATACCACCTTTGGCTCAAGCAGCAAAGCTTCACCGACTTTGGTGCCGGTTTTGATACCCTTGGCTTTTGCCTCGATAGAAGAGGCGATAATAGTGCCATTAGGGGATAAATAAGCACAAACTCCTACTGGTTTGCCTCGCAGAAAGGGATTGGCTTGCTGCTCAACTGAGGCAAAGTAGGAGTTCATGTCCAAGTGCATGATAACGCGTTGTGTCATAAATTAGCCTTCAGAATATAATTCTTCCATCTTCCAAGACAGGTCATTGGTCGAGAAAGCTAAACGGAAAAAATTTAAATTATCAGAAACACTGAAATAATAGATCTTGTTTTCCCCGTCGCGCAGATGATGGACAAGATTGACCTTTTCCACCCTGTAAGTACGGTTGCGCCATTTGAAGAAAGAGGGAAAAATAGTCGTCTTGTGAAATTTAACCAATACTTCGATCGGTTCATTGATTTTTTGTGTCATATATTTGAATTAAGAATAAGCGTATCCCTATTTTAGCAGTCGCAAAAAATACTGTCAAGCGACTTGAACATACTTGACTAAGTATTGACACTTTGCTAAACTATAATTAATTATTCCCGCTCGCCGGTAGATCGTTAAATCTTTAGCAATTTACTGGCGAACAGGGAATGCCAAATTTTACATTTTGATTTTTTAATTTTAATTTTTTATCATGCATCTACTTCAACAAAAATTACTTCAGCTTGCCGAAAAAATGGATATCAGTAAAATCGGTCTGAGAAAATTAGGCTCCATGATCGGTGAGGCCCATCCGCAAAAAGTTAAGCACCATTTGGAACAGCTGATTAAAACTGGCTATCTTTTGCAAGACAAAAAATCCTTGGTCATAAAAACAGCCAAAGAGAACACTAAGAAAAATTCCAGTTTTTTCAGCCTGCCGATAGTAGGTTCAGCCAATTGCGGACCGGCCACTATTTATGCAGATGAAAATGTCCAAGGCTATCTCAAGGTTTCTCCCAAAATGATTAACCGCAAAAATGCCGACGGCTTGTTTGTCATAAAAGCTATCGGTGATTCGATGAATCAAGCCAAACAAATCACAGGAGGACCGATCACCAGCGGTGACTATGTAATCATCGACAGCAAAAAAAGACAACCGCAGAATGGAGACTACGTCTTATCAATCATTGAAGAATCCGCCAATATAAAAAGATTCTATTTTGACCGAATCAATAAGCAGGTGATGCTGCTATCTGAATCCAGCCTTGATATTCCTCCCATCTACATCCATGCCAATGATTTTTCTAATTATTTAATAAATGGACTGGTGGAGAAAGTGATCAAGCAGCCAAGTTTTTCAAAATAAAATGTACAAAAAAATATTACTGATTGTCATGATCATATTAACGATATTCATCCTCTATTTGATCTTGCCCAAAGCAAAAGAATCTATCATCAAAGCAGAAATACAGAAAGCGAACTATTGTCAGATAGACGCTGATTGTATCGATGCAGGAGGAAAGTGCCCTTTTGGATGTTATAATTATGTAAATAAAGATCGGGTCTTGGAAATTTCAAAAAAGATCGAAACGTACACTTCAAAATGCGTATATGGCTGCATCTCCTGTCCTACAGCAAAATGTAGCAACAATAAATGCGTCGCCTCCTGCAATTAATTACTCGCATGAATACTTAAATACGACTTCTAAATCAGTGTCATCAAAAAAAAGTTCCTCGATTATGAAGAGCTTTTTTTATTTAGAATATTTTTTGTTATTTTCTTTTTATCAAGAATACAAAAGTGAAGATGGCTAGCATGATCAGCACGATTGTTCCGCCAGTGGAAAGATTCATATAGAAAGACAAGATAATTCCGGCCACCACGGAAAAAAGAGAAACCAGTTCTGCATAAACAATGGTAGAGATAAAACTTTTTCGTAGCTGGATAGCAGTTACTACCGGAATAACAATCAATGCCCCGATCAAAAGCACTCCCACGATCGGGATAGCCAATGAAACTGTCGTGGCAGACAAGATTATCAAGATATTATTAACCAGACGAGCCGGTACTCCGCTTACTCGAGCAGCATCCTCATCAAAGGCAATATAGACTAGTTCTTTATAAAACATTGCCAGAAAAATGATTACGATGATGGCCAAAGAGAAAATAATAAATATATCATTGTTCGTAACCGTTACGATATTGCCGAATAAATAATTGAAAATATTAGAATTTAGGTTATGGGCGAAACTAAGAATTACGACGGCCAAAGCCAAGCTTCCGAATAAGAAAAGCGCGAGAGCCGTATCACCAGATATTTTTTTAGAATTTCTTAGGCGCTCAATTCCAAGAGAGGCTATAACCGATGTGCCCAAAGCTGTTAAAACAGGATTTATACCCAAAAGCATGCCTAGGGCAATCCCCGCCAAAGAAACATGAGCCAAGGTGTCTGCTACCAAGGAATAACGCTTCAAAACCAGGAAGATTCCTATCAGCGGAGCTACCAAGGCAACAATAACGCCGGCCTCCAAGCCGCGAAGAATGAAACCATATTGAAAAATTTCGGTAAGCATTTAATTATGATGATGATGAGTAATAATTTTAACTTTTTGTCCCATTATTTCAGCGTATCCGCTTTCTTTTAAATATTCTGTCGGGGAGGTGTGACAAGTTAAAGTAGTATCGACACAGGCGATATGCATCACCTCCTCGGTTATCCTTTCAATATCATGAGAGATCAGAACCAAAGTTAAGCCCAACTCTTTATTCAAATTTTGCAAAATCTTATAAAAATTATCCTGGCTAGTCTTGTCAATTCCTGAAGTCGGCTCATCCAAAAATATTATTTCCGGCTCATTAACTAGCGCCCTGGCAATAAAAATACGCTGTTGCTGCCCGCCGGAAAGATCACTGATCATCCTGTCCGCATACTCAATCATATTCACCTGCCTCAATGCTTTTTCAGCCGCCAACTCATCTTCTTTTGATGCCTTCTGAAAAATTTTTCCTGGTACATATCTAGCCATCAATACCACATCCCTAACTGTAGCTGGAAAATTTGAATCAAAATTTGTCGATTTTTGCGGCACATAACCGATCTTGTGCCAATCTTTGAAATAAGCCAAGTCTTGACCGAATAAGCTCACTGATCCTTCTCGTGGTTTAAGCAAGCCTAGCATCACTTTGAACAAGGTGGTCTTCCCGGCACCATTCGGACCGATTATCCCTACATAGTCGCCTTTGTGAATATCTAAGGTAATGTTTTTCAAAACATCAACTTTTTCATAAGCAAAAGAAACATTTTTCACTTCGATAATATTTTTTGTATGATCTACTTTTTGCATTGTAATGCTATTTTTAAATTTTCTAAATTTCCTCTCATTTCCGTCAGATAATTTTTCCCGGCAGCGGACTCAGCCTCAGTCAATCCTTCCAGCGGATTCAAGACCAGGGTTTTTGCTCCAGTCTCTTTGGCCACCATTTCAGAAAATCTTGGATCAGCCAAACTTTCCAAAAAAATATATCCGATATTATTTTTCTTGACTGTTTCAGTAATTTCCATCAACTGTCTCGTTGAAGGCTCGCTTTCAGGAGAAATACCGAAAATAGATATTTGATTCAGACCATATGTCTCCGATAAATGACCGAAAGCCTGATGCGCTGTCACAATAGTTTTATTTGAACAGACATTCAATCCCTTCTGGTAATCATTGTGTAGCTCTACCAAAGCAGCTTTAAATTTATCAGAGTTTGCTTGATAATACTGAGAGTTCTTTGGATCCGCCTGCTTAAAGCTCATGAGGATATTATCAACCATCTGCTGCGCTAGCAAAGGACTCAGCCAATAATGCGGGTCATTTACATTCTCTTTCTTGATTGCCAATTTTTCTCCCACTACAACCAAGTTTATTCCGGGGAAGTTCTTTATCACATCATCAGACCAGCTTTCCATTCCTCCGCCGTTCATTACAAGCAGATCTGCATTTTCAAGACTTGCCATGTCTCGAGTTGTCAGTTCATACTCATGCGGCTCGACGCCCGCTGGCGTCAAATTGATCACTTCAGCCCGGGCTCCACCAACATATTGGGAAAAGTAATAAAGAGGATAAAAGCTTGCCACTACCTGGAGCTGGTCCTTTTTTTTCGGCATGGCAGGGCTAAAAATGAGAAGCACAAAACCGATCAACAACGCCCCGAAAAGTAAAATAATTTTTATATTCATAAAATTAAGCAGCGCTTTTAAGACATTTGCCACACAAGCCATAAAATTCCAAAGAATGAGAGATTACTTTGAATTTTTCTTTTTTATAGATATTCTTCTCTTGGTCTTCCAGGTGTTTATTCAAAACGATACCTTTGATTTTTTTACAACGGGTGCAGATCAGATGATGGCGATGAAGTGCAGAAAGCTCATAAAAACTGCGGTGATCAGGAAGCTTGCTACGAATGATTATGTTTTGCTCCAATAAGAAACGCAACTCCCGATAAACGGTGGTGCGATTAACCACGATATTTTTAGCAGCCAGCTTTGCTAGAATTTCGGCAGAGGCGATAGGGGTCTTTTCTTTGTAAAATAATTCCACCAAAGCATTGCGAGCCTTGGTCATCCTATTGCCTCCGCGCCTGATTTCATTTAAGATTCCGTTGATGTTCTTCATATTATTGCAACATTGTTGCATTAACTTACCATAAAAAAATATTTGTTGCAATGGCAAAGAAAAATAACATTAATCTATTTTTAACAAAAATATTATAAATTATAGAAGCTAAGTCAATTAATGATCTTTTAACAATCTATAAAAAAGACCTTCGTTAAAAATTAGGCCGATTTAGAAATCATATTGCCTACGCACTTTCAAAGTGAGACTTAGCAGACTAATCATAATATCTTTTCGAGGAGGAAGCCATGAACAGGCTTTATACGATTTTCTTTTTTATAATAATTACGATTCTTTCTGCATCAATCGCAACAGCGGCGGATGAATATTACACAGTGAAAAGGAATGATTGTTTATGGAAAATCGCTTTGAAAAACAAGGTCGACATAAAGGTTCTTTACAAGCTCAACAAAGAAGTTGTCGGCAACAATCCAAATCATATTATTCCAGGGCAGAAATTAATGATACCGATGGGCAAGCCTGCTTACAATAAACTTTCTCAGCGCAGCATCGAACCAGTCAAACCTGATAACCGATACGCGCCTGCTCTAGAGGAAAAAGTTGGTGAAGAGAAACAAGCGGACAGCTTTATGGGATTTTTTATTTCTAAACTACAAAAAATAAAACATAAGATAATCTATAAACTGGATGGGATAAAAGTCACTCGATCATTGATCAAAGCAAATGCAGCTGTCTTCGTTATCCTGATTCTTTGGTTCATATTCACCAAGTTCAGGTTTCGAACTATTCCTGAGCCGGGCTACTACATTGATAACGAAATAGTTTTCATCGGCACCTTTAAAAGAAACGATGTTGTTTCTTTATGTCTGCTCAATCAAGAGATATTCCTGACTGTTAGCTATCCCGATCTTGTCAGATGGATTGTGGAGCAGTTCGGAAGTCAATTTGAAGATAAAATCTCTTTTGTTTTGCCAGTAAATATCAAAGATCTTTATCTGCATTGGAAAATCAGCTCCAATATGATTTTTCCTTTGAATAAACTTGACCAAAAAAAGCTAGTTGAGGAAATAAGGCAGAAGTCAGAAAAAAAGTTACGGTTGGCCATGTAAATCATTACATGGCTTTTTTATAAAACAAATGTTCTTGCCAATTATTCTCATCCAATTCATCAATAGAGACTGCGCCCCCTAGACCAAAATGGCCGATTCTCGTTCTTCTTAACTCTTGCAGATGGGCGCCACAATTCAATTTTCTGCCGATATCAAAGGCGAGGGATCGGATGTAAGTGCCTGAAGAACAGGCAACCCTTAATTTTAAAATCGGCCATGAATAATCCAGAATTTCAAGTTCATAAATTTTTATATCAGCAGGTTGGCGTTCAACTTCAATGTTCTTTCTGGCAAGCTCGTATAATTTTTTGCCGTTTATTTTTTTTGCACTAAACATCGGCGGCAGCTGTTTTTGGCAGCCCAAAAAGTTTTTTAAAACCTCTTCGATCTCGCTCCGACTGACAATGCTATCATAGTTCCTGGTGATTTTTCCTTCTCGATCATAAGTATCTGTTTCTGCGCCAAAAAAAATATCTGCGATATACTCCTTGTCTAATTTAACAAATTGATTTATTTCTCTGGTTGCTTCTCGGCCGATGGCCAACAACAATAGGCCAGATGCAAAAGGATCCAGTGTTCCTGCGTGGCCTATCTTCCTGATGCCTGTAATTCTTCTAAGACGCCCAACAACCCAATGGGAAGTTGGACCAACTGGCTTATCAACCAGCATAAAGCCAAAGTTTTTCTTTTCTAAAAAATTTAACATATAAACAAACTATACCCCTTTAAAATTCTAACTTCAACTTTTGGGTTTTTATAGGGTTAATATTGCCTAATATTAAGAATAAATTAAAATATTTAAATATTCTCCAAAGAAGTTATTAATAATACATTAATTTTACTTTATTTATTTTGCCGCTACTTTAGCATTAAATAAGACTTTTAATGAAAACGACAATTGACATGGTAGATTAACTAATGTATATTGCCCGGCGTGAACATCCACAAATCAAGGTTTTGCTCATTGAATTGATACTTTACTAGCTTTAGCAAACGGCTGTTTGGAATACTGAAATACTATATATTAAAATGCTATTCCAGGTTCCAATCACTTCCGTTTAACCTCATAAGCAAAGTCTAAATATTGGAGGAGCGGATCGCATAAGGCGATCTTTGCTAATATTTTTTTGTTGTGAAAAAACAAATTTTGATTTTTTAAGTCGGAGGTCCACGTTTTATTTATGAGTAAAAAATTACTTCCATATATAGGAGGCTTACTGATTGTCAGCATCCTAATTATTTTGCCCTTTATCAAACAAACACCAAAAAAGGCCACTTTCGGTCAAACCGTTTCAGCCGATAAGATAGTTAAGAGATATAATCTCGCACCTGCCCCTGCTTATCAGGACAAAACGACCTTAATCAACAGCAAGACTTACAAAGACTTGCCTGTGGGAGAGGTAAAGTCCTATGAGGCAAAAAACGCTTGGGGTACGGCGATATTCATTCCCCAGAATCATCGTTATCCCGGAACTAATCCGGCAGACAAGATAAATGATTCAGCTGAAGCAGCTCAAAACCAAATTTATGATATTATTTCATTCTTGAATGAGAAATATGGTATTAAATTTGTCATGGCCGAAGGCGATCTTTACGGAAAAGTGCCTCAGGATAAAATCAATGAATTATCCCAAAGAATCAATGACCGTAACTTATTTGCCGATCAGGTTTCAGTTCTGAAAACTGAAATGAAAAATCAAAATATTGATCCTACAATAATCGATGATTTTTCAAACAGCGCTGACCTTTACATTAAATCATTAGACAGAGAAATAATTCTGCAAGGAGCACCGTATAAAATGAAATCCGAAGGAAAGAATATCTCCTTGTTCGGATCTGAGGTTCGTGCTACCCAAGAGGAAAGTGCTGTGATTGTCAGAAATTACATTTACCAGCAAGACAGACAAAAAGCTTTGAACGGCTCACAGGCCAAGACGATTGCGTCAAATGAGCGTTCTTCACTTGCAGATGCTTATGCAATGCTATTGTCAAAAAGAGGCACAAAAAATAACAGCCTGGAATCAAGCTTCAACCGATTGGAAAAGCTAACAACCGGAAATAGTTATTTGAACGGCATGATCGCAGAAACTGAAAAAACTTACCTTTCTATCAAAAATGTAGATAAGAAGGTCGCCAAAGTTTCTTCCCCTGCCAGAACAGAAAATCCATACGAGGGAATAAATGATCCTAAAAAAATCCAAACGCTGGTTAGCGAATCAGAAGAAAAAATTCAAAAAGTCGTTATCGACAGACGTAATGTTGAGACAGCAGAAAATTTTGCTGATCTATTAAAGTCAAATGGTACTGACATTGGAATTTTACAGTATGGTGCTGGCCACGAAGAGGGTCTTATAAAAGAATTGAATAAGCAGGGAATAAATGTCATCATGGTTAAAGCTGATGAAGTATTAGAAAGAGAAAATGTACCAAAAATCTCAAGCTTAAAGCAATAAATAAAAAAGCGAGCGTTTATACGCTCGCTTTTTTAAAAAGAAAGACGGTCAAGACCGTCTTTCTTACTTATCGCGCCTCTGCTTATCTGAATAGCTGATCTAGAATAAATAGATCGCCCAAATCTGAACCGTTACCATCGCCGCTTAAGATGTCTGAGTTGTCACCGAATAATCTATCCAGGACGAATAAATCACCTAAACTGTTGCCATCACCTAATATGCCGCCACCGATACTATCGCCGCCCAAAATGCTGTCGCCACCACTAAACAACTGGTCTAATAGGAATAAATCACCGAGATCGGATCCTGAATCATTCAAAATACCTCCCGAACCATCACTAAACAGCCGGTCCAGAATGAATAAATCACCCAAAGAAGAGCCTCTATCTGTAGAATCTAAAATCAATGCATCTTTAAGGATACTGTTATTTGTAGAAGTTTGAGCTGAAGCAACTGGAGCGACCACAAGGGAAAATGCTAAAGCAAGAGTAGCGAAACCTAAAGTTAATTTTTTAATCGACATATGCTTTAAATTAATTTTATTAACCTTAAATAATTATAACTTTTCTTCCCCCTCGACCTTTGATGAGAACCATAACGGGGAAAGTCTGAGCATATCTAAATAAAATATTGTTGCCCAACTTGTTATTCGCATTTTATTATGGCCCTCATATATATTGACGATTTAAACAGTCAAATATTACTAAAATGAACTTTTTCTAAAGAAAGACGGCCTTTTTCAAAAGCCGCCTTTCTATTCTATAACTCTCACCCCAACTAAACAAAGTTCACTGTTTTAATGGATATGACAATAACCTTAAGACTATTGAGAAATCCTATTTAAATTTGTATTGGTAATACCGACTCCGACTGTTTGAATAAGATTTAATGCTCCGGTCGGACCGATTACTTCAACAAGTGATAGATCTGCTGGATTTACATAAAACAATCTGCCGCTATCCTCTACTTTAAGCAAAAATCTACCTGATAAATTACTTGGCGCTTTGCCCGCGTAAGAATCGAAAGTTGCATTAGAAACTCCCAAGGCTAAGCTTGCAATCTCATTAAAGGCTTCGGCTGGTGTTGGACCAAGAAACACTCTTCTATTGGTTAGCGGATTTACATACCATGCTTGTCCTTTGTCTTGCACCTGAAGAAGTATTTTCCCTCTTTGTATTTCCGCAAACGATCTGACTGCAGTTGTAGTTACTGCGCCCGTGGTTGGCGTTGTTACTGTTGTTGCTGTTGTTGTTTTTGGAAATAGCTGGTCAAGAATAATCAAATTACCCAAGGATGTATCTGATGATTTGTCTAGAACTTTGCTGCTTCCTCCAAACAATTTATTCAACAAAAACAAGTCGCCAAGGTCATTGCCAGTCCTAGATATCGATGTCGCTGCAGCAGCCGGCATTGCTGACATGCCCAAGCCGATTGCGAGGGCGATAAAACTTAAAATTAATTTCTTAATTAACATACATTTTTAATTAATTATTAATTATCAATAACAATACTTTCCCTTCGACCTTTTAAAGGGAGGGCCATAATGGGGAAAGTCTGAACATATGGAGATATATTCAACTTGTTATTAGCAAATTTTATTATGGCCCTCTATAGATAAAGACGCTACGGCTGATTCAATGTGTCATTTTAATGTCTTTATACATTTCTTTTAAAATTTTCTTACCTCGGTAAATAACTACACTTACATAATTAGTAGATTTTGAGGTGATTGTCGATATTTCTTTGACGCTTAAAAAATCAATGTAACGATAAGATAATATCTTACGATATCCCTCTTTTAAGTTCTGAAGCTTGTTCTTTAATATTTCCAATTCGATTTTTTCTTCAATTTCTTGGATTTGCACGGCTGGTACCGGGATTTCCCCAAAAGCTTGATCATCAATAGAAAAAGGAATCTTATTCTTATGCCTATAATAATCGGTGATCAAGTTATTGCTAACCATAAACAGAAAGCTTTTCAGTTTGATTATTTTATTGCTATTCCTGTTTAAATATTGCCAAGTTTTAAAAAAAGTCTCTTGCATGATGTCTTCTGCCAGGTCATAATCATTGACGCGGGCAAATATATATCTTTGGATTATTAATGAATACTTCTCATAAGCTTCAACAAATTCATTTTTAGTTTTTTCTTTCATATTTTTGAGCTAAAAATTTGTTATTGAAGAACATAACCATCGGTTTTAAATTAACTTGAATAAATTAACATGCAATTAAATATTTTAACAAAAATAAATCCAGACATTAATCTGCGCTTAACCTTGATATTATATTTTTTAAAATATTTTTAATTTATTGTTATCGAAAAGACACGAAAATTTTTTTATGAAAATTACTAGTCCGGTTTTTTTAAATAATCAACCGATACCTTCTAAGTACACCTGTGACGGCACCAACGTTAACCCTCCTCTCGTTTTCGAAAACATCCCAGTCGAAACCAAAAGCTTGGTGTTGATTGTTGACGATCCTGATGCTTCGGCAGGCACCTGGACTCATTGGTTAGTTTGGAATGTAGCACCCTCAACCAGAATGATCAAAGAAAATAGTTTGCCGGAAAATGCAGTTGAAGGGACAACCAGTTTTGGCAAGCCCGGGTACGGCGGTCCTTGCCCGCCTAGTGGCACACACCGTTATTTTTTTAAACTATTCGCACTAGATACCGAGCTCAACCTTACCAAGAATACAGGCAAAGAACAGCTAGAAAGGATAATTTCAAAGCATGTTATCAGTAAGGCTGAAATTATTGGCTTATATTCAGTAAAATAAATTGCAAAAATAATACTTAACTGCCACTTAATTTAACTTGGGTAAGATGATTAAACCTTACTAGTTAAGTTATCGGCATATGAAGAAAAAAGAGTTCATCAAAAAAACAGATGCGACAACTCCGCAAGCTTCCAATGAAATTCAGATTAAGCCAATAAATAACAAAGATATAAATAAAAATGGCGAAGTTTTTATTTTTTTCACCAAAGAAGAAGCGACCCAACTTACAAGATTGATCAACATACTGGTGCCTCAAACGCACGAATTCAAATTTATAAGAATTGCGGAAATACTAGACCAAGACTTCGCTAAAAAAACAGCTAGAAACAGCCCTTGGGTAAGACGCTTCTATAAGAGGGGGCTAGCTAAACTGGGCAGCTACTGCCCAAATTTATCTACATATGAGATCGAAGATATACTTGATAGAGAAAATGGCGATTTCCTAAAAATATTTATCCAAAAAGTCATGCAAGATTCTATCAAGATCTATTATTCACACACTGAAAATCAAAAAGCCGTACAAAAAATTGGCTCTTTTGCACATTTGCCCTTCATCAAGCTTAACCGGGATGAAAAAATCTTCACTTCTGAAAAAAAATCTTTACTAAAATGGCTAAAAAAAATCATCAACCTTTAAGCTGATGTTCTTAATGATAACTTAATTATCTGATGATTTAATAAAACAATCAGTTACATCTATCAAATTTGAATCCTAATAAACGAAATTGACAGAATAATTTATTTTCAATATTCTTAGATTGTAATGATTAATTATTCAAAACCACCACTATGAGGATATTAATAATCGAGGATCAAGAAAATATTGCCAAATTGGTCAAAGACGGATTAGAAGCGGAGGGCTTCGCAGTGGATTATGTTTTGGATGGCGAAGCAGGACAGCTAAGGATAGAATTAAGCCATCAGGATTATGACTTGATTTTATTAGATTTGATGTTGCCAAAAAAAGACGGTATTGAAATATGTAAATTCGTCCGTGAGAAAAAGATTAATACGCCGATTTTGATGCTGACTGCGAAAGACGGGATCGAGGATATCACTGCCGGATTGAATGTCGGAGCTGATGATTATCTGGTAAAGCCTTTTTCTTTCCAGGTCTTGATTGCAAGGATCCGAGCGATCCTTAGAAGGCCGAAAGTCTCTCTGCCAGTAAAACTGGAGGCACAAAACATCCTATTGGACATCACTGCAAAAAAACTTTTTAAAAACAACAAAGAGATCAAGCTGACTTTAAAAGAATTCAATCTACTTGAATACTTAATGAGAAATCCAAACCGCGTCCTTAACCGGGAACAGATACTCTCAAACGTCTGGGATTTTTCTTTTGATTCCTTTAGTAATGTCGTAGATGTCCATATCACTAACCTGCGGAAAAAACTAGGGGACAAAACGGGAAAAATACTGGAGACAGTCCACGGTGTCGGCTACAAAATCAATGCCTAAAAAAAATGATCCCAGCGATGGGATCATTTTTTTATTATTTTTCGATGCAATAAACTGCATTTTTTTCTCGCAGAGGAAAACTGACAAAGAAAGTGGAGCCCTTATTCAATTCTGACTCAACCCAGATTTTTCCACCAATCTTTGTTACCACCGACTTAACCATGTACAAACCGAGTCCATCGCCTTCAAAGCTGAACTCCCTGGCATTGTCTGCTCGGAACATTTTTTCAAAAATCCTGTCTTGCTGATCCCTGGGAATGCCATGTCCGTTGTCCGCAACTATTAACAAGATCTCCTGTTCACCTTTTTTCACCTCTATGTTTATCTTGCCTCCCACTTGCGTATAACGGATAGCGTTGGTTAATAGGTTCTCAGTAATTATTTCCAAAATATTCCTGTCGAACTTAACCATAGGCAAGGTCTTGTCGATTTTCTTTCTAAGTTTTATCTGCCGTGCTTTGATTTTTAAATCGAATTCTTTGATGATTTCGCTTATTTCTTTGTTAAAATCAATCATTTCAAATTTTACGACAAATGTCCCTAGCTCGATTCTGGAAATATTTAACAATGACTCAATCAAGTCTTTCATCCTGACAGTTGATGACAGGATCTCATCTAGGTATCTCTTGGAACTAGCATCGACTACCCCTGATACTCCTCTTAGAAGGAGCTCTGCCGATAATCCGATACTGGCAAGTGGAGTGCGCAGTTGGTGCGAAGCCAAAGAAACAAATTCTGTCTTGGCCAAGTCAATCTCTTTTTCTTTGGTTATATCTCTCTCAATCAAAACGAAAAATATTGTCTGATTCTCATCATCCTTTACTTGAGAGATGCTTAAAGAGGATATATACTTCCTGCCTTGCTTACTCCTGTTTGCTACTTCGTAATGTAGCTGATTTTTATTCTCCAATTCCTTCTTAAATTTTCTTATAAATCCGTCGACTTCATTGTCACTAATAGCTGGATCACGCCATAACATTGGGGTTTCACCCAAGATCTCATTCCTCTTGTAGCCGGTAATTTTTTCTGCAGCTGCATTTGCATAGATGACTTCAAGGGAAGGACTAGTAATATAGATTGCATCAGAGGCATTTTCTACTGCTAATTTAAACTTTTTTAAATCTTCAGCAATCTTTTCTATTTCTGCTGTATAGGCTCTAAATTTTTTTTCATTGGCTTTTTGCTGGGTAATATCACGAAGAACAGATTGAATAGCGATTCCTCCACCAAAATTAATTAAAGCACCGGAAGCTTCAACCGGTATTGTTTTTCCTTTTAAATTTTTGATTTTTGTTTCAATAACCGACTGTTTAAGACTTCCGCTCTTTAGATTTTTTATTCTTTCAGCGATCTTTGGACTTTGGCTTGGAGGGAAAAATTCCACAATATTCCTGCCGACAATTTCACTTTCGCTACTAGCACCAAAAAGTTGCAAACTGGCATGATTAGCGTATACTATTTTATTGTCAGCATGTAAAAAAATTGCGTTGGGCGAAAGTTCTACTAACGTCCTATATCTTTCTTCGCTGTCACGCAATGCTACTTCACTATCTTTTAAATTTTTGAATAAAATCCTAAAGGGTCTGACGATTATTGTTTCCACGATACCGAGATACAAAAAAGAAAAAGAAAAGACTTTTAAAAAATGTCCAACCAAATCAAATTCATTCCAAACAATTATTCCAATTTCTGATCCGATTCCGGCTATTATTGAAAACGACAACAATCCCTTAACCCTGTTGTCAAAATTATTCTTATTTTTCAATAATAGACCTAAAGAAATGGCAGAAATAATAAAGATAAAAAGCTCACTGAATATTTTGAAGTCGGTAGGTTCGGCAAACTGATCAAATGTTGCAGGAAACCTATGTGAAAAAATTAAAAAAAGCAACAAAAGGCTTATTATTAAAAATATGATAAATGTTAAATAAGGTCGAATCGGTCTTTTCACGAAAAATAAAGCCGCCAGGAAAGAGAAGCTGGTCATATACTGTGCAGAAAGCCAAAGCTGAGAAGATAAATCCAAACTGCCCGAATCAAACAAAAAAACACCTTTGAAAGTAAAAAGATGCATCAGATTTATAAAACCTATAAACAGAAAAGCGATGCCTAAAAAAATATAAAAATTATTATCAATAAATTTTCTGGAATTCCAAACAATGACAAAAATTATCAAGGCAACGAGCACATAAAAAACCTCAACCAAAGAATGAAACAGCATATAGCTGTAAAAAGTAGTCAGATATGCCACCGATATAAAAGCAGCAATCTTCATAAAATCATACAGTATGCTAATTTTTGTTTTATTTGAATTCATTTTTTATTGGTTTATCAACTTCTCTTTAAAACTAGACTTGTAAAAAATTAAGGCTTGTTTTTTAATCTTATCTTCACAATTTCCGATTGAGTACCGATTCTCATCATCGGTCCCCAAGTCCCAACCCCGCTGGTCGTGTATTGAGTAAAATCATCTTCCTGATTAAGGCCATAATGGTACTCCCCAAAAATACTCCTAGTTATGTAGCCATAAGGCCATATCTGTCCTTTATGAGTGTGACCAGAAAGCATTAAGTCTACACCAGCATCTTTCGCCTGCTCGATTTGTTTCGGTATGTGATAAAGCAAGACTATCGGCTTCTTCGGATTGTTAGCCTTAATGATATCAGCCAAATCTTTTTTTTCTCCCCCTACCGGATGGTTTATTCCGATCAACGCAAGCCCATCCAGATCAATCATCTTATCATCCATCAAAACGATCTTGCTACGACTAAGCGCTGCCTTAACTTTATCCACTCCAAGATAAGTCTCATGATTGCCGGTAATAAAATAAATTCCTTGCGGTGCATTAATATTATTTAGCGGTTCAACAAAATCATCCAAGAGGCCATCCATCCCATCAAAATAATCCCCAGTAATAAAAACAGCCTCAGGCTCTAGCTGGTTAATCGTTTGAACGATTTCCGTAATGAAGGATGTCCCATTTATTGCTCCCAAATGAACATCGGAAACCTGGAGCAACACTTTGTTTTCCCATTGCGCCGGCAAGTTTTTTACAAACACTTCAATTTCTTTGATAACTATTCTTTTTGCGTTTACAATACTATAAGCTGTAACAAAAAATGAAATGGCAAAAAATATGGCTGCAATAATCTTAAAATTTAAAACCATACCAAAAGGCTTTGACAATATAAACAACAGCCACAATAATAAACACGCAATCAACAATAAAGTAAGCCATCCAAGCCAAATTCCGGCTACTAGATAAAAATTACGAGTAATAACATTTTCCATCCAATGGACCATGATCGAGGCAAGGATAAAGCTGACTGAAAGAATTGATAATAGGACGCTTATGATCAGCTTGATTTTCTTATCGGAAATATCAAAAAATTTGACAGCCGTGGAATATAAAAAATAATGACTGGCTAAAATCACTGCCAAGCCTGATACTAAGGTAATTATGATTAAGATTATTTTCATTCGTTTGCTTTGGGTATTTATATTATATAACAATCTGAAATTTAAAAGAAATAATAAGGCTCTTGACTGTAGTAAATAATAGTAAAGTATATTAGAATATAGTTAATATATTCTTAACAACATATGTACACAACTTCAAAAAACATCAACAACAGAAAAATAAAAACATTAGGCGAAAAAATTGCCGAATCGCCAACGATTGTTTTAGAAAAAACGATTGAAGAAACAAAAAAAATCGCTAATTCTATCGGTAAAGTAAAAACCATCAAAAAAGCGGAAGAGTATTGGCATCTACTAGGTCCTGGGCTTACTACCGGTGCGGCTGACGACGATCCGTCAGGTATTGCAACCTATTCTCAAGCTGGTGCCAAATACGGCTTCCAATGGCTGTGGCTGGCAAGCTTTACCTTTCCCTTAATGGCAGTAGCGCAAGAGATGTGTGCTCGCATCGGCCTGGTTACTGGACAAGGATTGGCAGCAAACATCAGAAAACATTACTCCAAATGGGTATTATACACATGCGCCGGCTTACTGTTTGCCGCTAATACCTTCAATATCGGAGCAAATCTCGGAGCGATGGCTCAAGCAACCGAACTTATGGCACCAAAGCTCGCCTTCAATTACTTAGTTGTCTTTTTTACCATCCTCAGTTTGCTTTTGCAAATATTTACTACTTATCAGAGATACGCTAAATATTTAAAATATTTAGCCATGATCCTGCTATCTTACATATTCTCAGCCTTGATGATTGATCTAGACTGGAAACAGATCTTTTACTCTACGGTTTTTCCATCTTTTACTTTCAGTAAAGAATCCCTGCTCTTGATCACGGCGGTGTTAGGAACGACAATTTCTCCTTATCTTTTCTTTTGGCAAACTTCTCAAGAAGTCGAAGAAGAAATTGTAAATGGTAATAAAAGCATCAAATCTCGTCTAGGAGCAACTGATAATGAGATAAAAAGAATGAGAATCGATGTATGGTCTGGAATGTTCTTGTCAAATCTAGTGATGTTTTTTATTATCGCTACCTGTGCCGCTACGTTATATGCCAACGGCATTACAAATATTGCCACTGCTGCTGACGCTGCAGCAGCTCTGAAACCGCTAGCCGGCGATGCTTCTTATCTGCTCTTTGCTCTTGGCGTTATTGGAACTGGTTTGTTGTCAATTCCGGTCCTGGCTGGCTCTGCTTCTTATGCCATTTCCGAAAGCTTTAGCTGGAAAGAAGGGCTTTATAGAAAGATTGACAAAGCAAGATCTTTTTACGGGGTTATCATTTTTTCCATGGTAGTCGGTTTGCTTTTGAACTTTGTCCATATTGATCCGATCAAGGCTTTGATATATTCTGCAATCGCGAATGGCGTAATCGCTCCGGTAGTTTTGATCATGATTGTCTTGATCAGTAGCGACAAAAAAATCATGGGCGAGCGGGCCAACGGAAAAATAAATAAATTTTTCGGCTGGATAATTACCGGTTTGATGATGATTGCAGGCGGGGCAACCATAATCTCATTATTTTTTTAAAAGTTTTAAATTTTAAAAAAACTACTGCAATTTGCAGTAGTTTTTTTATTTTCTCTTTTCTTCTTTGGCTTTATTTTGCTTTTTCTGCTTAATGACTTTTATTCCCCACACATCAAGTTTTCCATCTTTTCCTTTTTTACCCATTATTTTTACTTCTTCACCTACTTCAAGTTTTTTCTTTTGAGAATTAATCCTGATCTTATTAGGATTCAATTTATGGGCTTTGCTACTGCTGGCTTGTTCATCTTTATTCGCGATATTTTTATTATTTTTATTTTCAATGATGGCTAGCTCATCATTTTTAACAGAACTGATCTCCCCAACTAAAACATTGTTAGAAATATTTCTAAGCCTTTTCTGATAATATTTATTTATGACTGGATAATCATTCGCTACCCGAGACTGCTCAAGCTGCTCATGCGCCTTGACCGACAATAGACCTCCGGAAGATACAAACATTATCACCAAAGAGGCTCCCACCCATGCCTGCCAGGGTTTCTTGTATCCCCAATCCATTTTTTTGATCAAATAAACCAGGAACAACAACAAGAGAACCGATGCGGCAAAAAGTTCATAAGGAAAATTCTCTAATATCTCACCCATACCCCTTAAACCAAAGCCGAAATAATGATTTAGCTCATTAATTTTCCAATAATACATCAACAAGCTGAAAGTAAAGATGCCAACCAGAGCTATTGCCACCATACCGGACTCTAGCGCAATTTTTTCTGCCTTGAACTTCCAGAGTGGACGCATCCGGATGTTTTCAGTTTCAATCTTTTTCAAGATCTCTGCTGTAATATCTATTTTATTAGTTTTGTCTTTCATTCTTGCTTTAACATTATTTTTTTTAAATTTGTTCTTGCTCGCCTAAGCCAGACTCCCGCAGTGGATTCAGGAATGTGCAATATATCCGAAATCTCTTCGTAGGATTTTTCTTCAAAATAGTAAAGGATCAATATATCTCTGTAGTCTTCCCGCAATGCAAAAATTTTCTCTTTCATCTCTTGCATCAATTGGCCTCGTTCAGCTTGAGCAATCACGTCTTCTGCCTCTTCTTGCCGGTCTTCCAGCCAATCCAAAGTATGCGCTTCAACTGCTGATAATCTTTGACTCTTTTTGATCTGATTAATGCCCAGATTGTGCGCGATGCGGTAGATCCATGAAGAAAATTTCCTGTTCTCGTCAAACCCTTGGATATTCTCATATACTTTTAAAAATGTTTCTTGGACTACGTCTTCGGCATCCTCTTCATTTCCAATCAGTCGGACGACATAATAAAACAACTTATTCTGGTAACGACCGATTATTTCTGCCAATGCTTGGTTATTTTTTGCTTTGATCTCTTTGGCCAATTCTTCATCTTTTAAATCTTGGTACCCCATGTATATAATACATTAATAAGACTATAATATTTCATTAAACACCGTCATCTTACACAATAACCAAAAAGCTGTAAACCAGCAAAAAAAACAGGCCTTGCGGCCTGTTTTTTCAGCTAATGCTAATTAAATAAGAATCCTTTGGGGACAACCACATCTTTTACTGGAACTTGAAAACTTGGACCGAAATCTGTTTCGCCTTTCAATTCCTGAATCTGATTGCGTAGCTCTTGTACGCTATCCATAATGTCGCCGATTGCCTCAACCAGCTGATCAGAGTCCAGTGGCTTGGTTGAATAAATAGTTTTTACTTCTTTGAATTGATTTTTAATATCAGCTAAATTTGTTTCCAGCTCTGAGGTGTCATTTTTCTGCGCTTTTAATTTTATAATGATTTTTTCGGCATTTTTGATTTCCGTGTTAAGCAAAGACACGCTTTTGCCATAGTTCATCGCGATCTGGATGATTTTTTCCTTCATCCAAACGTCATCCAGATTGGCAAAAAAATCATCTTGCATCCTATTGATCGATTCTTCAGGATCAGTTTTAGACAAAGCCTTTATTTCATCTAAAACTTTCTGTTGATTATCGATTAGGTTTTTAAATTCGGCTAATTCCTTAGCTAGGTCGATTTTTTTAATTTTAATTTTTTTAATATCTGTATTATATGACTTATTTAATTTTGCCATTTCTCTTTCAGCCTGTTTGACTATCCTTGGGAATTCAGCCAGCATCGGTAATTTCGGCATCCATTCTTGGATGGTATTTACCGCGCCTTGAATTTCATCCCCCAAGCCTTCCAACTCTTCGGGAGTTTTGGCAGATTTAATTTTTTCCCTGAGCTCATTGGCCTGGGTCAATGCTGCTGCCAATTCTTCCGGAACAGCAATGTTCTTGCTTTTTAAACGTTTAGTTTGGGCTTCGACCATTTTTATCATATTTGCAAAGCCCTGCATACCCCTCTTCATTTCTTTGAAGCGGTTATCATCAATTTTATATTCTTGATTAAAGCGGTTGCCGCTGCAAACCATGCCTATAGGACAGGTCGGTTGTCCTTGTTGATCAGGAGACTTTGGAGGACGATCATTTGAAGCGGGGAATTGAGGTCTCTGTTCCATCCCTGATGGCATTGTCGAGGTAGACGGCTGCTCCTGATTATAGGGAGGCATAGGTGGTATTTGTTCATTTGAAAAAGATGGCTGATTTTGAACAGGCGCACTTTGCTGGACCAAAGGGTCGGTCGAAGACGAAGCTTGTTCAAACTGACTTTGCGCCAAAGCAAAGTTAACGAGAAAGAAGGAGGGAAGATAAACTGCGCTGATTGCCAGCCAAGCCAGGTGGCTATGTACTGGTCTTTTTAATTTTTTAAGCATGGTTTTGTTTTTATTTTAATAAAGTTAATTTTTTGACAACAAAAAAACAGCGCAAACGTAGCTGTCTCACAAAAATAAAAAAATAGTTTTAATAAAATTTAGTTGCATGGTTTTTGTTTTTGTTTTTGCTTGCCCCGAGAAATACAAAGCATTTTTTTCGGGGTTTTCTTCAACGCTTTATGCTCTTGAAAGAAATATAACCATTGATTTTTAACAGTTATAATAACAGTATAGCAAATAAAATGCGTTTTGTCAATGTAGATTTTTGCCAAAATTAAAATAGTCTGCTAAATTCAAGTTAGTAATTTAATTTAATATCTATCTTTATGGCCTTATCTATCGGAATAGTCGGACTGCCGAATGTTGGAAAATCTACACTTTTTAATGCTTTGACTAAAAAAGGCATTGAAGCTGCGAACTACCCTTTTTGCACCATTGAGCCTAATGTTGGCGTAGTTAAAGTGCCGGACGAACGCTTGGAAAAAATGGTTGCGATTTCTAATTCCAAAAAAATCATCCCCACCATCATCGAATTCGTTGATATCGCCGGTATTGTCAAAGATGCACACAAGGGCGAGGGTTTAGGAAATAAATTTTTGTCTCACATCAGAGAGTGCGACGCAATTTGCGAAGTGGTCAGAAGCTTTAAGAATGGCAAGATCATCCATGTCAACGACAAAGTTGACCCGAATGCCGACAAAGAAACCATCAATATGGAATTGATCTTCGCGGATTTATCGAGCGTGGAAAAGAGATTGGATAAAGTAAGTAGGGAAGCCAAGACCGGAAACAAGGAGCAGATCAAAATGAAAGAAATCCTTGAAAAACTTAAATCAGGCATGGATGCTAGCAAGGCAGCTCGAGAAATAGCTTTGGATGATGAAGAAAAATTATTGATCAAAGATTTGAATCTACTCACCTTGAAGCCCTTGCTCTATGTACTCAATGTTGATGATAGCGACAACGAAGAATTTACCGAAGGAGAAGAGAGCGTTATTAAGATTAATGCAAAAATAGAGGAAGAAATAATCAATTTGCCGGAGGAAGATCGTCTAGAGTTCATCAAGGAGCTTGGCTTGGATGAAAGCGGTCTTGATAAATTGATCAAAGCTGCCTATAAACTCTTAAATTTGATTACCTTTTTTACCACCGGCCCGGAAGAAACTCATGCCTGGACAATAAAACAAGGGTCAAAAGCCCCACAAGCGGCAGGAGTAATCCATACTGACTTTGAAAAAGGCTTTATTCGTGCCGAAGTAATGAGTTTTGATAATTTTGTTGCCGCCGGGGGAGAAGCAAAAGCTAGAGAAAAAGGTTTGATAAAAATTGAAGGCAAGGACTATGTCATGCAAGACGGCGACATTTGCCATTTTTTGTTCAATAAATAACCTATACAAATAAAAAACGATCCGAAATAGGATCGCTATATTTGTATCGCTGGGACTCCAAAATGATGGCCATAAATATTTCTCCATCCGCAAAGCAACGAGTGAGCCTCGCGAGCTAGCCCTATTGCGTCCATCATGAGCCGCTTGTCTTGATCAAACAGATGGTCTCGGACAAATGTCCCGTTGATTTGTGACGCCACATAAAGATATACAGCCACTCGTGCGGACCCAGATTCAACATCTTCGTTTATTTGCTGCAAGTTAAACTGGCACAGGCCGTAGATTTTAAGAAGATTTTTGAATAGAAATGATACCCTGATTTTAAAATCCTCATCATAACCATTCGGCACGCAAGAACCTGTGAACAACGGTAACAATTTCTCCATCACGCTTGTCATAAACCCTCCCTAGGCTTAGAAATAACAATCTGATTGTTGTTTAACAATTTTAATAATATTAATAGGATTATTGGAAGTTGTCAATTTTCTCCAAAATTACAATCTCTCGCCAAACACGTTGTTCTGGGCGTCCGTAGATTATTGTCTGACGATTCGATAATCTTAAATTTTTATTATGCAAATTTTCCGGCAAGGGAAATATTATTTTAAAATTGCCGGCAATGTTTTTGCTTAAAAATATATTCCCTTCTTTGGTCCGAAAGACCGGCCAAATCATTACTACTCTGCCATGATCAGTTAAAACCTTATTGAACTCAGAAATACTTTTGGCATAAAGCTCTTCCAACTCCTTAACCACTGCTCGAATATCATGCTGCCCGCGTTGCGGGCCGAGGTAAGGCTCTGTTACAATCACATCAACTGAGTTTGTTTTGATAAATCTCGAAAGTTCGCTTGCCGACTTATTATATAATTCGTAATTTGTAATTGATAATTGATAATTGTCTTTGATCCATTCGATATTTGTTTTTGTATCCTCAATCGCTTTAGGGGAAATGTCTGAACCAATCAAGCTGCCCAAGCCCATCAATGCCGCCTCAGTTATTACTGTGCCTGAACCACAGAATGGATCCAGTAACGTTTGCTCCGGTTTAACCTTAGAGAGACTAATCATTATCTGTGCTAACTTGGGTGGCAACATACCTGAATGGTCATCCCTGGCCGGACGGCCAAAATCACGGAAAGACAAGTCCTTGAATGGCTGAACAGCTAATGTTCTACCGATTTGGACGACCTTACCAGCATGTTCAATCAAAACAAATTCGGCCCCTTCTGTAATTAAATCATTCTGCTCCACCACCACGCTAGAAAGTACCGGCTCCCGGCTTGTCACCCAGCGAGAGGCGATTCCTTCCTCTTTCAAAGCCTTTTTCAGTTCCATGGCCAATGGCTTGATATAAAAATTGTTTAGGTAACTGGAGAAGCCGAACATGAACTTCTTTTCTTGAATTGCTGAATTTTCTTTTATTTTAGCAAAAATATCAGCAGAATGTTTTTTGGATTCAGCAAAAATTTCACCAATCTTAATAATTCCACCTAATCGACTAATTATTTGATTACAATTGATATTTTTGTCTAATTCTACAATAAAAACATGTTTATTGGGCAATATGAAATTTGTTGCCGCAACATTTTTCAAATCAAAAACAGCCGTAAGCTCGGCTATCGATAATTCTGGATTTGTGCCTAAAATAAAAAAATATTTCATAATTTCTGTCATCCTCACGCTGATGAGGATCCAGCCTTGCAGTGGAGATATTGATCCTCGCCTGCGCGAGGATCACATAAAAAACAATCTTAATCTTCATCACTCCTTAACCTATCACAAAATTCAACCTCTTGCAATTTCTTTTGTCTTATGTTAAATTAAGTTCACAATTGAATAAGTAAACCTTTCCCATCTGCTTCATGCGGAACTAAGTTAAGCAATAGTTTAACTAAAGGTATTCGAACGCTCCCAGAGTATTTTAGAATGCCTGGGAATTTTGTTTATCACCCAAAACGAGCAAAAAAATTTAATCATATTTTTAAATTAAATAATTAATTAATAAATTGCATTATGGCAAAGACAAAAAAAACCGATACCCCCCACTACGAAATGCTTCACATCATTTCCAACAAATTTAGTGAGGATGAAGTAAAGCCGATCGTTGAGAAAATCAATGCTTTGATTACTGGCAATGAAGGCGTCGTAACTTACAGCGAGAATTGGGGCAAGAAAAAACTTGCTTATCCTATCAAGGGGTTTACCTATGGCTACTACAATTATGTTGAATTTGATTTAGCCGGAGCCAATTTGGCAAAAGTCGAACGAAACATCCGCATGATGTCAGAAATATTACGCCACCAGATCATCCGCAGAGAAGTCAGAACCATCGACATGCCTGCAAAAATAGAAAGGCCGGAAGTAAAAACCGAGAAAGAAAAACCAGCAGAAAAGAAAGTGGAAGAAAAACCAGCTAAAAAGAGTGCAAAAGATAAAACTGATTTGAAAGATCTGGATGAAAAACTTGATAAAATTCTAGAGACTAACGATTTATTATAATTTTTTCCTTCTTACAAGGAGGCCTGTCCGACTGGACGGGGTTGAGAGAAATTAATTAATTAATAAGCCGGTCCAATCGGACTCGGTAAAAAATCTATGAATTTAAACAAGGCCATGATTATTGGAAACCTTACTAGGGATCCAGAAGTCAGAAATACTCCAAGCGGTCAATCAGTTGCCTCTTTCTCAATCGCTACCAATCAAGTCTGGAATGATCAATCCGGACAAAAACAAGAAAAAGTTGAATATCACAACATCGTAGTCTGGAGAAGGTTGGCAGAAATTTGCGGACAATATCTGCACAAAGGTTCAAAAGTCTACATCGAAGGCCGATTACAAACCAGAGATTGGACCGGACAAGATGGCATCAAAAGATCACGTACTGAAATTATCGGAGAAAACATGATCATGTTAGATAAAATTTCTAGCAGAGAATCAGGTGGCTTTAATAACGAACCACCTATGCCCAATGAAGAACCGATAATTAATATTAACGAATCAAATCCTGATGAGGATGAAATCAAGGTTGAAAATATACCTTTTTAACGTTATCGCTTTCGGCGAGCCCCTCAACGAATGGGGCACATGCCAATTACTACTAAATCATTTGTAGATTCGAATTTCATTTGTAGATTCGAATCAAATTATAAACTATGGACACAGCAATAAAAAAAGACAAGCAATGTCATTTCTGCGTAAACAATATCAAGGAGGTTGATTACAAAGATACCCACACATTGCGCAAATTTGTCGGTTCCTACATGAAAATCCTGTCAAAGAAAAGGACTGGCACTTGCTCAAAGCATCAACGAAAATTGGCAACTGCAATCAAACGCTCAAGAATAATCGCATTACTGCCTTTTGTTAACCAATAAAATAAATTCAATTCATTAATTATGTACTCAATCAGTGATATTAAGCTTGGCAAGCTGATTCAGATTGCCGGCGAACCATACGTAGTTGTAAAGGCCGATCATCACAAAATGGGTCGAGGCGGAGCTGTTTTAAAAACCAAGCTGAAAAATGTTATCAATGGCAATGTCTTGGAAAAAACTTTTCAAGGCAATGATAAAGCAGAGCCGGCAGCAACCGAAAAAAGAAAAGCCAACTACATGTACAAGGACGATAATAATGCCTATTTCATGGATAATGAATCCTATGAACAGTTTGACCTGCCCATTGAGCAGTTGGAAGACAAATTGATTTACTTGAAAGACGGCACCGATGTCGACGTTATGTATTTCCAAAACAACCCGGTCTCGATTGATTTGCCGATCAAGATGACTTTCAAGGTAATCTCTGCTCCTCCTGGAGTGAAAGGCAATTCTGCTGGTAACGTAACCAAGGCGGTTACAATCGAAACTGGCGCAGAAATCAATGTTCCCATGTTCGTGAATGAAGGCGACTTGATAAAGATAAATACTGACACAGGAGAATATTCAGAGAGGGCTTAGTAAAAAATTGATTTTAAAAACAGCTCAACACTTGTTGAGCTGTTTTTGTTTTATTGAGAAACTAACTGTCAAGACTAGGTAGTAAATTAACAATAATATTTGTCATTGCGAGCCTTTAGCCCCGTACCTGATCCGGGGGACATGGCAATCTCAGGTTGTTAAGCATCAACTTAATTTACCGAAAAACCAATCTTAATGATGTAAACCTGAGATTGCCACGCTACGCTCGCAATGACAAAAGGTGCGATAAATCGCACCTTTATAGTCGCAAAATAACTTATCTTTATTCAATTTCCTTCGACTTCGTTTCAATGACTGACAATATTTTTTTCCTGATCTGCTGCTGCAACTTTTTATCTGACTTTAAAAATCGTTTAGCCGTTTCTCTGCCTACACCGAATTTGATCTCTTCATAGGAATAACTGTTACCGGATTTTTTTATCACTTCATGTTCAACACCTATATCCAACAAATCTCCTGAAATTGAAATTCCCTCATTATACATAATATCGAATTCACAGGTTCTGAATGGTGCGGCCACTTTGTTTTTTACGATATTCACCTTAACTCGGTTACCGATGGTTTTTTCTGCTTGCTTGATTTGTGCCGCTCTGCGAACCTCGATTCGTACCGAGCTATAAAATTTTAAAGCGTTACCGCCGGTGGTAGTTTCCGGGTTGCCGAAAAATACACCGATCTTCATACGGATTTGGTTGATAAAAATAACCAGGGTTTTACTTTTCGAAATCACGCCGGTCAGTTTGCGCAAAGCCTGGCTCATCAGTCTGGCCTGCAAGCCCATATGAGAATCTCCCATATCACCCTCGATCTCCTTTTGCGGCACCAAGGCTGCCACGCTGTCTACCACAATAACATCAACGGCATTTGAACGTACCAATGTTTCTACGATCTCCAGGGCCTGCTCACCAGTATCCGGCTGGGAAATAATCAAGTCTTTTATATTAACTCCGATTTTTACTGCGTAGTCCGGATCAAGAGCATGTTCAGCGTCTACAAAAGCCGCAATCCCACCCAATTTCTGAGTTTCTGCAATTATGTGTTGAGCCAAAGTGGTCTTACCACTGGCCTCTGGACCGAATATTTCAATAATTCTGCCCCGGGGCACGCCCCCAACTCCCAGTGCGATATCCAAAGATAGGCATCCGGTAGGAATCGCATCAACCTGGGCAGAACGGGCATCACCGAATTTCATAATCGAACCTTCGCCAAACTTACCTTTGATCTGTTCCATGGCCGCATTCACCATTTTAGATTTTTCATCATCTTCTTTACTATTTTTAGCCTTTTTTTCTTCAGACATATAATTCATAGATATATTGTTAAATTGTAATATTACTAATAAATCTAGCAATATAACAATTTAACAATATTTAGGTTATAAAAAGGAGGATTGCTCCTCCTTTAAAATAATAGCATTTTCACCTTGTTCTGCCAATAACTCCAGGTGTTTTTTCATTCAACCAAAATTTGTTTTTTTATGGTGGCGCTTCTGCCGTATTTTTTTTGCGCGGTTATACTGATTATATTTATGCCTTTTTTCAAATCAACCTCTTTAACAAAACTTCCATTAGTGTCACTAATTACTGATTCACCATTAATTATCAGCTGACTTTCTGCCTCAGCAATCCCAGTAACGGATACTGATTTTTCTTTGGTAATCAAATTATCAGCCGGGGTTTGAATATTTAAAGATGGAACGGCTGTAATCTGTTTTAGACGATAACTTAAATAAAATAAACAGATGCCAACCACCACTACCAAAATAATGCTTTTGATAATTTTTGGCATAGCCAAAAGATGATGAGCCTTTACCACCTGTTTGGAAAAAAGTTCTCGCTGTTGTCTTTGATTGCTGCCCGCAGTTTCTTTTTCAAACATTTTCACCAATGGCCGATAATCAATTTTTAAATAAACGGCATATTCCCGCAAGAAATTCTTACCGTACACTCCTGCCGGCAAAAGATTAAAGTTTCCTTTCTCCAGCGCCTCCAGATATTTGAAGTTAATAGATATTTCCTTGGCAATTTTTTCCAATTTCAATCCAAGCTCCTGTCTTCTGCTCCGCAATTGTTCTGCAACAGTTTCAGAATCAAGAAAAATTTTTTTTTCTGTAAATATATTCATTGAAAAATTATTTCATAATATCCCAAACTCCTGTACCAGTATTAGGATTTACATAGCCGACAGATTTTAAAACAAAACCAACTATAATATAGCTGCTAAAAACAATCACTAAACCTACCACCGCCCCTGTGATAATACTCTTTGCCTTGGTCACCTTATCAGAACTGCCTTCAGAAATCAACATCATAACACCGCCATAAATAAAGGCTAAAAGAGCAAGAGAACCAACGATTCCAAGAATCCAATTTGTAACATTTACGCCAAGCTGTAGAAAGTCATTCAAAGAATAATTCCCGCAGTTTGCCACTCCATCTTGGCAAGGATTTTTTCCTGTTTGAGCTGGCAAAATACCACCTTCAGAAACAGCTGTTGCTGGTTTACAACATTCTTGATAATTTGCATCGCCTGGATTTGCCCCTGGACAAGCACCTCTCGCAACGCATGTATATGCGGAAGAGGGTTTTTGACAAGTTTCATCAGGTAAACAAGAGGCAGCCTTAATAATATTTATATTTAAGAAAAAAATAAAAAATACAAAAAAGCTAATTGAAAATTTAAAATATTTTGTCATTTGTTTGAAAATTGAAAATTGAAAATTGAAAATTTCAATCAGAAATTTTAAAATTTACAATTTTTAAAACAAATATTTAATTAAAACTACAAACTACTAATATCACTTCACCGTCTGCTGGACTCTTCTGGCTGCTAAATTTATTGATTCTTCGATAGACGCTCCGGCATTAACACTATCCACCATCTCATGGATTATTTTTTCTTCTGCACTGGCACCCTTGCCATGATACCAGCTCTTGGCGGTCAATACTTGCTCGGCAAAGACTCCGATATCTTGATCTTCAATTTGCTTATCGACTAATGCGCGCAAAGCGGTCGGCTTTTTGGTTTTATCTAGATAGCTTTTTACCTGCTCTGCTTTGGTTATGAATTGGATAAAATCCCAAGACTCATCAATATACTTACTTTTTTTAGAAACTGACTCTACCCAATAATTTGCAAAATTCATCGTCTTGCCGCTGTTTTCAATTTGCGGTAATTTTGCCACTGCAAAATTAAGTTTCGGCGCATCCGCCCTGATTATCGGCAAATGATATGCATAACCAAACATTATTGCCAGATTATTCTGAGTAAACATCTTTAATGAATTATCCAGCTCTTTGTTCCAACTATAGACTTCTTTTGCGGGGTTGGCAAAATCGGTATAAAACCTTAGTGCTTCTAAGCCTGGATTGTATTGGTCGGAGTGCCCTGGCGGGATAGTGTTGAACATTACCTGTTCATTCTCGTTCATCATCACGGCTCCATTTTGCATCATCAATACAGAAAGGATGTCATTGGCTCTTTCAACATTCGTGCTGCCGCCCAAAGCGACTCCCGATTGAATTATTTCTCCTTTGGTATTCTGTTTGGTCAGTTTTTTTACATATTGCTGAAAGATCCTGTTCCAATAAGCAGGCGGCTCTGCTATGCCACCGTTGTTAAATAAGTCTTTATTATAAAACATCGCCAATGTATCAACAAAAAGCGGCAGACCAAAAACCCTATCTTTGCTAGTGCCAGTTTTTTCATCATTTACTTTTATGACAACATCACTAGTGACGACATCAACAAAGTTGTTCTTTAGCTCTTTCAAGCTCAAGCTTTTATTAGTCCTCATTTCGATGATTGTCTCTTTTTTGATCGTACCTTTTATCACGGGGTAGGCCATGGTAATGGAATCCGGCATCGGCGCGATCTTGTTTTCATAATTTTTCATCCAAGTATTAGGAATAGAAAAAATATCTGGACCTCGATCTTCTGACAAAGCATTGATCAACTCCTGTTCATATTCATCATATCTGAATTTACGATATTCGATATTGATATTCGGATGAATCTTTTGGTAATTAGCGATCATCTCCGTGAAAGCGTCTTCATCATCCCAGACTCGCCAATAAGAAAGCGTGATTGGCTTCATCGCTTCTTTTACTTCTTTGCTTTGTAGCTTGCAACCGAAGCCGGAAGTTAATACAAAAATATTCAACAAAAAAATGACAATAATCTTTTTTCTCATGTTTATATATTATCTAATATTAAATCAAAATTTAAAATTTAAAATTCAAAACTACAATTTAAAATTCAAAATTTTAATTTTCAACTTAGTGCAATTTTTTCTTTATCTATTGATTATCTTCATAATAGCATAAAAATCAGCAAAAAAAAATTTATTCTACCTTCGGTCTATACTGGATCGCTTCAGCCACATGAGGAGTCAGTATTTTTTCCTCACCAGATAGATCTGCGATCGTTCTGGCAAGTTTAAGAATCCGGAAATAAGCTCTGGCTGATAGATGTAGCCTGTCTACTGCATTGCGTAAAAGTACGGCGGAATTATCATCTGTCGAACAAAACCTTTTCACCATTTCCGAGGACATATCCGAATTTGTAATGCATTTCGTGCCTGCAAATCTTTTTTGTTGGATCACCCTAGCTTTTTCAACTCTTAATTTTATTGTTTTTGAGTCTTCGGTTTTTTGCTGTTCTGTTAATTTTTCGAAGTGCAGTCTGGGGACTTCGATGTGCATATCGATTCTATCAAGAATCGGTCCGGAAATTTTTTTCTTATAGTTTATAACTTGTGACTGCGAGCAGAGACAATCTTTTTCTTGATCGTTGGCGTAGCCGCAAGGACATGGATTCATCGCAGCGATCAGCACGAACTTTGCCGGAAAGGTCAGATTGCCAGCAGCCCGGCTTACATTTATAATCCCGTCCTCTAGTGGCTGACGTAAATTTTCCAAGGTCTGCCTGGAAAATTCAGCGAATTCATCTAAAAATAAAACTCCGCGATGAGCCAAGGAGATTTCACCCGGCCTCGGCCAAGTACCGCCCCCGACCAACGCCACACCAGAGGTCGTATGATGCGGTGCACGGAACGGCCTGCTTGTTATCAATGAATCATTATTAGCCAACATTCCGGCTACGCTATAGATTTTAGTCAGTTCAAGCGCTTCATCTAAAATCAGGTCAGGCAATATCGATGGCAAAGTCCTGGCAATCAATGTCTTGCCAGAGCCTGGAGGGCCGCTCATCAAAATATTGTGAGCACCGGCGGCAGCGATTTCCATCGCACGCTTCACGTGTTCTTGCCCCCTGATATGAGACATGTCATTTAGTATCTCTGCATTGGAAAAATTTAAGCTACCAGACTCTTTCGCTGTTATCAGGCTTATGTTTTCAAGATGGTCAGCCAATTCCTTTAAATTTTCTACTGGTATCACCTCAAGGCCATCAGCTAATTTTGCCTCGGCAGCATTTTCCTTTGGCACAAAAATTGTCCTGATTCCTTTTTTTTCTGCAGTTAAGGCAATGGACAAAACACCATTAATGGGACGTAGGTCGCCATTTAATGCGAGTTCACCCACGAATAAGCATTTCTCTAAATCAACTTTTGGCCTGATTTTTTCCGTCGCCTTAAGTACGCTGATAGCAATCGGTAAATCATAGCTAGGGCCCTGTTTTCTTAAATCCGCCGGAGCGAGATTTACGGTCACCTTGATTTTTGGAAAATCAAAACCGGAGTTCTTGATAGCGCTCCTTACTCTTTCCTTTGATTCTTGAACCGCTGTATCAGGCAGGCCAACAATCGCGAAAGAACCAAGCTGGCCGCCGCCGGTATCCGCCTCGGCCTCAACCAACTCGGCATCCAAGCCTAGGCAAGCCGCTGATAGAATTTTTGAGGGCATGGAAAAATTAAAATTATAACTTCTTATTTCTAAATTTATTAAAAATTAAAAAATCAGAAATTAAGACAAATAAATTTACTCTTTAGCTTTTACTTCTTCTAATTTTATGCTCAAAAGTCTGGACACGCCATCGTCGCCCATGGTAACGCCATAAAGAACATTGGCACGGCGCATACTGGCACGGTTATGAGTGATAACGATAAATTGAGTCTTATAGGAAAGGTCATCAAGAATTTTGGCCAAGCGTTCAGAGTTGGCCTCATCCAGGGCGGCATCGACCTCATCCAAAACAACGAATGGAGAAGGATTCACATTGATAATGGCGCAGATCAGGGCAATGGCAGTCAAGGCGCGTTCTCCACCGGAAAGCATCGCTACTGATTTTATCTTTTTGCCCGGAGGAGTGGCTTGGATTTCGATTCCGGCCAAACCGGTGGCATTATATTTTTGTAAATATTTTATCTTCTTATAATTTTCGTTAACCGGCATTTCGATCTTTTTTTCCTTAGCCTCATTGTCCGCTTGGGGCAAGTTTGCCGAGTCAGCAGGGTCTTCCTCAGTATCGATAACCTTAATAATTTTTGCCGTTCCACCATTAAACAGAATTTTGAAATATTCTTCGAACTTGACTGATATCACTTTAAACTCCTTATCAAATTTTTCTTTAATCACCACATCCAGTTCTTTGATTACTTTTTCCAGAGAACCGATTGCCGATTCCAAATCATTGATCTGGTTGGTCAAGAAATCAAAACGTTCTTTTGTTTCAATATATTCTTTTTCAATTTCCGGATCTATGCCACCGATCAAGTCCAGCTGTTTCTTCAAACTGGTAATCTTGTCATTCAATAAATCAATTTCTACGTGGCCTTCGCCTCTGGTCTGTTGGATTTCTTTAAGACTGCCAAATTCATGTCGTATCTCGTTTTCCAGATCCTCTAGCCTCGTTTCATAGCGAGTAGAATTGATTTTCAAATTATTTGCCTCTTCAGAAATTTTATTTAACTCTATTTGCAGGCCATGGATGTTGGATTGTACTTCAAAAATTTGTGCTCGTTCTGTTGCCTCCTTCTGCGAAATGGAAGAAATTTTTTCTTTTATCTTCTCAATTTCCGCTTCTAAACTTGCAAGTTCTGCCTGCAACTTGCCTTGCTCTTCACCCACATCTCCCAAGTCAAGTTTGTGCTGATGTTGTTTCAATTTATTTTCAATGCTCGAAATCTCTTGCCGGATCTGCTGTCTTTTTTCCAAAAGCATCTTTTGTCTTTCATTCTGTGCCATAGAAGCAGAAATTTTTTGATTCAACTCTAAGGTTATTTCTTCCCGCAGTTCCGTCAGTTTAATCAATTCGACATGCACGGTTTCTAATTTTTCTCCTTGATTATATTTACCCGACAGCTCCAAGATGCTTTTCAAGTCAGTTTTTATTTCCGTTAAAATGATTTTTACCTGATCAAAATCTGCCTCTAGCTCCGCCTGCTCTAATTTGCTGAAAAGTTTTTTTAAATCCTGATTGATTTTATTGATTTCATCATCGCCGATTACGGCATTATTTTTGATCATGCTATTGTTCAATTCTCGGATCTGGTTGTTCAGCTGAGCTTTTTGATCCACCAAGGCTTGCTCTCCCGCCTTTTGACTATTGGCAATTTCTTTCAAATTATTGATTTCATTTTCTAGTATTTTTGCTTCCTTATTCAGTTCTTCATTTTTGTTCTTCAGCCAAGACAAATCAAACTGACCGCCTGCCTCCAGCTTTATCTCAAGCTGTGCATCGATTTTGGCCAATTGTCTGGTTATCTGATCTTTTTGATTTTGCAATCGGACTAGCTGTGACTGTAATTCATTGAATTCCTGCGCCACTCCTTGTTGTCGCTGGATTTGTCCTAATTTTTGATTCAAATTTTCTAATTTTTTATCCTTTTCGATTTTTATCTTTTCCAATTGTAAAAAGTCCTGATTGAATTTATTAAATTTATCATTGATGTCGTGCCAGATATTGCGATAATAAATCAGCTGCAGTTCTTTTAATTCGCTTTCTAGCTCGCCACGCCGTTGTAATTTATTGACTTGTTTGGTTAGGCCTCGCAATCTGGGCTCGATTTCAACCAAAATCATCTGAGCCTGATTGAGGTTTTCATAGCTGGCCAAAAGCTTGTTCAAAGAATCATCCCGCTTGATCTGGAACTGTTTTACTCCTGTTGCCTCATCAAAGAATTCCTTTCTTTCAGATAACGAAGTGTTCAGAAAGCCTTCGACCATTCCTTGGCCGATTACGCTATATGTTTTTTGCCCAAAGCTGGCTTTGGCCAACAACATTTGGATATCGCCTAGCCTGACCCTGCTATTATTGATCAGGTATTCACTATTGCCATCACGAAATAGCCTTCGCGTTAAAACTACCTGGCCGTAATCGATCGGCGCCCTTCCGTCTTCGTTATTTAAAAATAAAGAGACCTCTGCCATACTTAGTTTGCTTTTCTTGTCTGAGCCGGAAAAAATCACGTCTTCAGATTTTTTGCCGCGCAAAGTCTTCATACTCTGTTCTCCTAACACCCAGCGAACCGCGTCAGCAGCATTTGATTTGCCGGAACCATTCGGCCCCACAATCGCGGTTATGCCTCGTTTTTCTTCGCCAAGCATGCCAGGAAAAACCAAAGTATTCTTGTTAGCAAAAGATTTAAAGCCTTGTATTTCTAATTTCTCTAAAAACATAAAAAAATAATAACAATTTTGCTATTTATAAAACTAATAACATTATACAATATTTTCTTTAATAACCAAAATTTTATGTTATATTGCTTTATTGTTTCATTGCTTCCTTAATTGTCTCGCCTGACTACGCATAATACAGTGCGTTTCATCTAACAACATCTCTTACAATTTTAACAATATAGCAATTTAACAATTTAACAACAAAAAGACACCGATAACGGCGCCTTCTTGATTCCCCATGCTCACCCTATCACCAAGAGTGATAAAGTAAGAAAGGGAGCTGTATTAATTTGCCAGTCTTTTGTAGCTGTTAAATTAGTATAGCTTTCTTTTTGTTTTTGTTTTTCTCAAGCTTTTAGCTTTTTAAAAAGCTTTTTATATAAATTGTAGCGCTTTTTATCTTGGCTACAGTTTTAAACAATTTTTATACTCGTTTCCTGACTCAAACTTTCTAAGTGATAGATCTTTTGGCTGTCTTGAAATTTTGCACTTGCTTGATTGCTTACCGTTGTCTGATAGGCGATGCTCAGCAATTGAGCGCTGACCAAGGAAATAAAAAAAGCAATGGACAAGCTTAGTACGAGTCCAGACATGCTGAACTCCTGCTCCATTGCTTTCTTTTTAATAGAATTGTAAGACTTCCAAGTCAGATGACCTAATTGGTTTAAGCCATATCTATGCTTTTTCATTTTTTTTGTTTTTATTTTTGAAGATTCACACAGCTTTTTGCCGAATGAATACTTATAAATACAGTATAGCAAAACATTGATATTTTGTCAATGTGTATAACTTAACTTATTATTTAATTTTAGCTAATTTATTATAGAGTTTTATATATTCCTTAGCCGATTTATGCCATGAAAAATCTTTTTTCATACCTTTTTGAATCAACTTATTCCAAGCTTTTGGTTGTGAGTGATAGAGGTCAATAGCCTTGGACAATGTTTCATATAGAACATTTGAATTAAACTTTGAAAAACTGAAGCCGACGCTTGAATCAACCGTGTCTGCCAAACCTCCTGTTGTCCGAACAACCGGCACCGTACCATAACGCATAGCTATCAGCTGTCCCAGCCCACAGGGTTCAAACAAAGAGGGCATCAAGAACATGTCTGCTCCGGCATAAATTCGCTGAGCCAGGCCAACGTCAAACTTTATCTGTGCGCTAAATTTTCCTGGAAATTTTTTTGCTAGCGTGAGCAAGTGTTCTTCAGTTTCCTTTTGTCCAGTGCCTAAAAAAACAAATTGGCAGTCTAAGTCAGCAAATTTTTCAGTAACTAATTCGATCCCTTTCTGCCAAACCAAACGCGAAACCAAGCCTATCATGAGCTTATTTTGATCCTGCTCTAAGCCGAGCTCTTTTTGAAGATAAAGCTTGTTTAATTTCTTTTTTTGTAAACTGCCGGATGAATAATTATATTTGATAAACTTGTCTTTCTGGGGGTTGAAAAAATCGACATCAATACCATTGATTATGCCGGACAAATCATTCTTTCTGGTCTTTAGAAGTTTTTCCAAGCCGGCACCGTATTCTTTAGTCAAAATTTCCTTTGCATAAGTGGGGCTAACAGTATTGATCAAATTGCCATTGGCAATACCTTGCTGCATAAAATTCAGCTGACCATCTTCTAAATCTTTTTTTATAGAAGGTAATAGGGAACTAAGCTTTGCCAGATCGGTGACATTTTGCTCGGCTATTCCTTGATTGGCCAGGTTATGGATAGTGTAGAGAGTTTTTACATTTTGAAAGAAAGGATCATTCTGATAGAGACCTTTTAGATAATCTGTAATCACTGCTACATGCCAATCATGGCAATGAATAACATCCGGCTGCCAATCCAAACTTTTTACTGCTTCGAGTGATGCATGAGAGAAAAAAGCAAAACGTTTAATGTCATTAGGCATTCTAGTGTATTTTTTATCCAATTGCACTCTTCCGCCTTCATAAATATTCTTGCCAGAAAAATATCTGTGCTTGATCAAGATGATTTTGACGGAACTGCCAGGCAGAATAGTTTCCCAAAGACTAATCGACTGTCTTACACCTTCAGAAATAAAAGAAACTTTATCAATTATTTTTTTTATTTTGTAGGTCTTGTCATTTATAAAACCGTAATATGGTAAAATTATTTTTACCTCGCATCCAAGATCAGCCAATGCCTTCGGCAATGCGCCAATAACGTCACCAAGCCCTCCTGCCTTGGCAATCGGCGTAAGCTCTGCCGCAACCATTAATATTTTCTTTTTTTTCATAAATTAATTTTTTTGTTATTTAATAATTGTAAGGCCAATATATACATTGCTGCGTTCCAAGATTGACCCTCCATGCCCGCTGCCTTTCCTGACTTACCATGAAACCACTCATTGAATTGCCAATCGCCCTTACTATTTAATTCGGCCAAGCGACTTATTTCTTGAGCGGCAATTGTTTTATTGCCTGTTTTAATTAATGCGATAACCCAGAATTCACCAACAAATGGCCAAATTCCACCATTATGGTACTGGTTTGGAAAATTCTGGCTGTTCAATCTCATATACTCTCGCCAGTTTTTTGAATTCTCTTTAATCGGTTTTAAAACTGTCTTTACTGGCCATGGCTGATTAACCTTATTTTTTAAAAATGAATTGATAATTAATTTTTCTATTTTTTTATCGGCAACTCCAGAAATAATGGCCAATAGGTTCGCATAAACGTCTACTTCTTCTCCAAAAAATAAATAATTTGCATAACTTAAAAAATTTTCTTGAGCTGCAATTTTTTCTTTCGCAGCATTAATAAGTCTCTTAGCCCGATGATTCCTGTTTAGATATTTTTGTGGCACTTCTTGCCAAGGATAAAATAGATAGTTGAAGCTTTCTTTAGTTTCCTTTATCTTTTCTAGTCCATATTTTTCTTTGACCCAATACCAAAGCGAGTTAGTATAAAGAACAAAACCGGAACGAGGCATTATGTCTGCCCAATCGCTTGCCTCATTCTGGACTAGTAAATAAAACTTCGGGTGCTCTTGGCAAGCTAACCAATTTAGCGCCTTTTTGATTTCTTTTTTTAAAATTAAAGATAATTTATTTTTTGTATTTGAATGATGGTCAAAAAATTTAATTGCCAACAGCCACCATAGAGTCGCATCAATACATCCAAGATACCAAAAATCAGCATCTCTTTTTTGCATTTTTATATAATTGGGAATTTGACCATTGTCTGCTTGGTAGGCAGATAGTAACAACAAGCTTTGCTTAGCCGTTTCAATCAATTTTGCGTTCCCGCTCATTACCATCCCAAACGAACAAATAGAGGCATCCCTTCCAAAAACATTTAAATAACTTCTACTGATCGCTTGCTTCGACTTTGAACTTGCCAAAATGCCATTAAGAACAGAATTATTCAATAATAGTTCGATCGCCTTGTCAGATGCCTCCTGCAATAGATTGTTTTTCATATTTATTTTTCACCGATCCAATTTAATATTTTATCAACTGCCAACTGATCAGGTAATTGCGTTGTTTCGATTTGCAGATAGGGGAGGCAACTCTTCTTGATTTCCTCCAGATATTGTCTTTGCTGTCTGATATACCATTCTGGAGTCTGAAGGATGCGCGCGTAATGCGGATAGAGATTGAGTCGATCGGCGATGCGTTTTTTTAACAGTTCTTTGTCCTCGGGAAAGGTGCAAAGGATGATTTTAAAATTCTCTTTCAGTAATTCATTTTCAATGTTACGGTAATCCTTTTCAACATTACGATGCAAACGGCTGTAGACGATATCCGAAAGAAAAAATTTTTCCACAATCACATTCTTGTCGCTAAGCTCTTTAAAAATTTGGTTAAAATGATTGATGACCGGCTGGCTTTTTTCGGTACCAAAAATTCCCACATCACAATTAAACCAATGGCAACCATCTAGCACCTGTTTGTTCTGATTATATTTTGATTCCAAAAAATCGTAAACCTGGGACATCAGCCAGCTTTTGCCAGCAAGTTCTGCACCTTCAAAAATCAAATGTTGCGCCATATTAATTGATTATCTTGCCTACGCCTTTTAAAAACTTGGAATCGATTTGAAAATAATCCCAAGAAGCGTTAAGCGGTGATTTATTGCCTTCAAAACGATGAAAGTCTGAGCCGCCTGTCATGATAAAACCTAGCTCCCTGGCCATGAATTGAGCGTACATTACTGCGCCAATAGAGTGATGCGGTGACAACACTTCCAGACCGTCGACGCCTAGACTTTTTAACTCCGTCAAAATGCTTCTTCTCAATTGATTATATTTACCCGGATGGTTGAAAATAACCTGTCCGCCGATCTTTTTTTTAAGTTTCAAAATTCTCAAAATGTTAATCGAGCTGTTTTCCAGTTTCGGCAGCTGCGGATTGTTGAAATACTTATAAATAATCTCTTCTTCCCTGGGTTTATCGGTATCCAATTCTTTCATTATCTTTTTTTTGTTTTCTGGTACACGCAAAATATCATCAATCAAGTGATTAATTGAAACGTAGTGATTATATTTGTCCAACAATTTATTCGTATCAATCTTAAAACCATCGGTGGACATTCTCTCTAAGATTTTTCTTACCTTACTGCGTCTTCTGGTTTGACTATCACGCAGCATCTTGTGCAGTTCCGGATTATTATGATCAAAATTGAACCACAGCACATTTATATTGGTATGGCGTAACTTGGTATAAAGCTCAATGCCAACGATCGGCTTGATATTATGCTTTAGACAAGCGGTCTGGAATTCATCAACTCCGCCAACTGTATTGTGGTCGGTTAAAGCTGCTACCTTTACTCCTTGCCTGGCCAGAAAAGCTGCCATCTGAGTAGGAGTCAGATAACCGTCGGAGTAGGTAGAGTGCACTTGAAGATCTATTAACATATGTTTAAAAATATTTTAAAAAGATTATATAAAATCTAGCGTAATTTTGAATTTTGAATTTATAATTTTAAAATAATTTTTAATATTTTAATTTTAAAAATTTATATTATTTTTATGCATTAAAAATTGAATCGAAATTCAAAATTTAAAATTTAAAATTCAAATTTAAAAATCACCAACCTTAAGTCCTAAATTCTTGCAAACTTGCTTGATCAGCGGCTTGGCTCTTTCCGGCTGTGGGTCGTGTTTCATCAAAAAGTAATTTGCCGTCCGCACCGCAGTCCAATTATAATAATTTTCAATCCGTTTATTCAACGATTCATCCTGCTTGATCTTGCTGAGCTTGAAATAGTTTTCCAAAAATATCTTTTTTAGTTTTTCCGTATATTCCAGGTCTTCAATCTTTCGGTTAGACATATATTCCAACTGCTGAAGAAAAGTCCCCAGATCCCTAGCGAAATCCGACAAAGACAGATCGGTAAAATCAATTACCGCTAATTTTCGCTTGCTCATTTTGATAATATTTTCCGGATGAGCATCACCATGAACTAGCCAGCGCTTTTCCGTTGAATTCAAAAAACTTTCTTCATTGCTAATGAATATTTTATAAAATTGTTTATAAATTTCTGCATACTCCGGATACGTGTTTACAATTCCCATAAGCACATTTTCTTTGCCTGGGAATACTGTCGATATTCTGCTATTTTCATAATTAAAATTCCTTGCATTCTCAGTCGATAGCCGATGTAGTTTGGCAAACCAGGCAGCCGCTTTTGGCAGGATCGCTTCAATTTCTGAAAAGTCTTTTTCTTTGATGAAATAATACAGTGTTTCACCCTTGACGCCGCGATAAAATGTTGCGTTGAATTCTTTAGAATAAAACAGGGGATGGGGAATCGAAAGGTTGCCCTTGCCAAAGTCTTGCTTCCACAAAAAATCTAGTACTTCATAGACATTCTTTCGCGGTTCTGAGCTGTGCGCCGAACAATAAATTGGCATTCTGGTCAGCTTGCCCTCATTGTCTTCAAAGGTTGTTTCATATTTAAAAACCACATGATAGGTGGTGTGCCAAACATTATTCTTTATTTTGGTAATCAAGATTTTTTTGATTTTTTTAAAATTCGGATATTTTGTTAAGATCTCTTGATTGAACAACTCTTTCACAAAATCCGGTTCAAGCAGTTTATATATTATATTTACATTCATAAAGATTAAATAAACAAACGATTCTATTTTTTCCTATAAAAATTCCAATGTGTATGCCAAACGAGTTTTCTTATTTCCATTGCCAATTTTTCTGCCTTGACCTTGGTCACAAGATTAGTCGAATTTTCCAGAGTTCGGATCGATCTGATCAGTTCATTAACACCTTTTTCAATCTCATCGGGGTTCCAGGCGATCGGACCAAAAACCGGACTGAAGTCTCTACCGGAAGCCCACCAGAATACGCAGCTGGCCATGCCGCGGACTAGATGCCAACGCGCCCAAACAAGATTAGGATCGTCTGCACTTTCTTTGTTTGTTTTTTCGGCCAAAGCAACCAGCTGCCATAACTTACGATGCACTTCATTTTTTTTATCCGACCAAAGAATATAGGGCTGCTTATCGGCCAACTCCTGTTCGCTGGATTGCCAAGAAGCCTCGACAGCGTCTATTTTTTTAAAATTTTCTTTTCCATTTATGAATTCCGAAATCGTCAAAGTCACCAAGTCTTTCGTCTTTAATAATTTTTCAAATTCAGCAGTGTGATCGATGTAGTGAAGTCCATAAAGCTCTGCATCCGAAGCAGTTATCGCTGTAGTTAATTTTTTTTCTTTGATCTCTTTGGCCAGTGTCTCCGGTACATAAGTTTCTGAAATATTCCTTTGGCGAAACACTAGCTCCAGGCCGCTATTTTTATCAATGTATCGCTGGTCTGTATCCAACTGGCCTAATTTTCCATTCAAAGATATCTCATCAACTATTGCCCATTGGTAACCGAGCTTTTTTACCAGCTTGGCTACTTTATGGCCATAGGCCATCTCCGGAAAAAAGAAGCCTCTAAGCTTAAGCTCGTTACCAAAATATTTTTTTAATATATTTTCATTCTCTACTATCTGTGCTTCGGCTTCAGTAAGTTTGGACAAAGGTAAAAGAGTGTGATACGCCGCGCTACCTACTAACTCGACCTGCCCATTTTCGATCAGCTTTTTTATTCTCAAAATCAACCCATCATAATGGAATTCTTCGGCCCATCGCAACAGCAAACAACCGGAAATATTCAAAGTGAATTTTATATCCGGGTGCTCCTCAAGCGCACGAACAATTCTCTCATAGCTGTGCTTGGTAGCTGCAACTATCTTTTCACTTTCGATATTCGCAGGCTGATATAAATGTAAAAAATTTATCCAATACATTTTTTAATCTTTAGCGTGATTCCCCTTGTTGTTACCATTACCAATTTTATATTTTGGCAATTTTACCGCCTTCCTATAGAGCGTAACATACTTTTTCGCCGGTATTTCCCAACTGTTCGACTGTTGCATCGCTCGAACCATCATTTCTCTGAAAGTTTTTTTATATTTGAAAGTTTCCAAAGCTCTTACCATCGCTTCGTGTAAAGAAAAAACATCAAAGTGATTGAAGGTAAAACCTGTACCTTGATTAGTGGCAGGGTTGAAGTTTTTTACCGTATCATATAGCCCCCCGACTCTGCGTACGATTGGAATACAGCCGTAGCGCATCGCCTTGAGCTGATTTATGCCACATGGCTCATGATGAGAAGGCAACAATATGAAATCAGAACCGGCGTAAACCATGGTTTCTAGATGTTCATAGCCGGTGAAAGGCAACCAAACAATTTTCTTGCTATATTTTTTCTGAAACTTTTTAAGCTCATTGATGTATTTTTTGTCACCGTCACCCAAAATTATTATCTGCAGATCCAAACTCAATAGGTGGTCCAAAAGTGGGATGATTAATTCAAAGCCTTTTTGAAAAGTCACCCTGGAGGTTAGGCTAATTATCGGCACATCGCGATCAATCGGTAGTTTGAAAGTTTCTTGCAGATATTCCTTATTAAGCTTTTTCCGATGAATCTTTTTGTAATCATAATTTTTAAACAAACCAATGTCGACCAAAGGGTTGAATGCTTTGTAATCTATGCCGTTGATGATGCCGAAAAGTCTGTCTTTACGATTGCGCAAGATGCGGTCCAGATCTTGACCGAAACTTTTGGTCATAATTTCTTCGCGGTATTGTTCACTGACAGTATTGATGACATCAGCTGACAAGATTCCACGTTTGGCAAAATTTATATATTCAATGTTGGAGTCAGCCAGAAGAGGAAGATTTCTTTTACCAAAATCTTTCTTGTCGGCAGGCACTTCCCACCAATTCCTGCCAAATTGAAAGACAAGATTATGAATAGTATAAACAGTTTTGGTCTTGCTCAGGCTCTTGGAATATTTAAAATCATTCTTCAGATAAAAAGGAATCAGCCCTGTCTGCCAATCATGACAATGGATAATATCGGCCTCAAATTTTAAAATTGATAAAAGCTTCAAAACCGCTACATCAAAAATTAAAAAGCGAGTGTTTTCGTGAGTCGAACCGTAAATAGATTTTTTTTGCGAAAAGTATTTTTTGTTTTCCACAAAATAAATCGGCAAATCTTTCATCAGATAACCTTGCCAATAATTTACAACAACATCTTCTTTTGCATTAAGTGAAATTTTTATTTCTTTGTAAATCAATTTCAAATCATATTCTTCTTTGTCGATCACCTTGCCATAAAAAGGAGTAATCACCATGACTTCATGCCCCAAGCGCTTGATCGCTTTGGGCAAACTTCTGGCAACATCTGCCAAACCGCCTGTCTTGGAAAAAGGCGCAACCTCACTGGCGACACTGACAATTTTTAATTTTTTGGTCATGATTTTATTCTTAGGCTCTTGCGTTAAGAGCGCAGATAGCGATGGCCAGTGCATCAGCCGCATCGTCCGGCTTGGGCAGTTCTGTTAAATTTAAAATGATTTTCACCATTCTTTGAACTTGCTGTTTGTCTGCCTTGCCATAAGCAGAAACAGCTTGTTTTACCTGAAGCGGAGTGAATTCTTTGATTGATAAATTGTTTTGTTTGAGAGTTAGCAAAGCAACACCCCTAGCTTGACCAACCACCAAGGCAGTTTTTGCATTATTGCAAAAAAATAACTGCTCAATCGCCGCCTGGTCAGGCTTGTATTTCTTGATCACTTCTTCTAGTTTTTTATTCAAAATTTCTAGCCGTTCTGACAGATTGTCGCTAGCCTGTGTCTTTATCGAACCATAAGCCAAACACTTCAGTTTTCCATTTTCCTCACAGATTACCCCAAAGCCGGTATCGGCAATTCCGGGATCGATGCCTAAAATGATTTTAACGTTATCTTTTTTAATCAAAGGCTTTTTTAATATTAAATGATTATTCACAAAAATAAAGTTAAATTTTCAATTTCTAATTTTAAAACAATTTCAAATGATATAATTCTTAAATTTAGCGAATTAAAAAAATAAAAATTTAGACATTAAATTCAAAATTTAAAATTTTATTAGACATTCGAAATATTGTGGTAATAATCATTCACATCCTCATCTTCCTCTAGTGCTTCGATAAAATCTTCCACTTTTTTTACATCTTCTTCGTTTAATGCCAATTCTTCTTTGGCTACGTATTCAATTTGTGCTGATTCCACTGAGATATTTTTGTTGTCAAAATAATTTTTTACTGTCTGAAGATCGGCAACCTTCGTATAGACAGTGACGCCTTCTTCTTCATTCAAAATATCATCGGCACCAGCCTCAATCAATTCCAGCTCCAGTTCATCAAAGCTGATTTTGCTTAAGCTTTCCTTGCTCACTCGAATTACACCTTTCTGTTCAAAATTCCAACCAACTGTGCCCATGGAGCCGCCAAATTTTGAAAAATGATGGCGAATAGATGAGGCAGTCCTATTCTTGCTGTCGGTCAGGCACTTGATGACAAATTGTGAATTGGCCGGCCCAAAACCTTCGTAATACAATTCTTCAATGACAGCGCCGGCTAATTCGCCAGTACCACGCTTGATTGATCTTTCAATATTATCCTTGGGCATATTGGCCGCCCTTGCTCTTTCAACTGCCAATCTTAAAGAAAAATTAATATTCACATCTCCGCCTTTTTCTTTCGCGGCGATAGTGATCAGATTTGCTAGCTTGGTAAAGACAGCACTGCGCTTGGCATCAGTGACCGCCTTGGCTCTTTTAGTTGTAGCCCATTTACTGTGTCCAGACATAGTGTTTAGTGTCATTCCCGTACCCGACTGCTGTCGAGCATAAACTCCAGCGGGAATCCAGAAAGTTTTAAATTATTACTCATATAAAGAAAACAGGCTTCGCCTGATTCATTATTATTAGTTTAACATAAATTGCAATAAAAATCAAGATTAAAATCAGGTTAAAATCAAATAAATCTAGTTCTTTATCATATAAAGATTACTTTTAAATTGCTATATTGCTATATTGCTGAAAAACTTAAAACAATTTAACAATATAGCAATTTAACAATTATTTTTTACATCCAGATGCCTAAATCCAAAAACAATGATATAATAATTCGGATAATAATTAATGAAATAATTTATGCTAGACAATATTGCCAGAATAAAAAAATTCGACACCGGCAGAGTTGCTGAGTCGATTGAAATGCTGCCCCTGCAAATGAAGCAGGTCTTGGACGAGGCACGTTTAATTAAGATTCCGGCCAGCTATAGCAAGATTGACCATGTTGTGATAAACGGTATGGGCGGGTCCGGGCTAGGAACGCACATCATTAAAGCTGCCTTTGCTGATCAGATCAATGTCCCTATCAGCTTGACTCCTGGCTATGAAGTGCCCGCCAACGTAAACAAAAACACCTTATATGTCCTTTCTTCTTATTCTGGTACCACCGAAGAGGTTTTGAGCGTTTATCAGGAAGTAAAAAAACGTAAAGCCAAGATTATCGCCATTGTTTCGAAAGGGAATAGCAAATTGGAAAAATTGATGATCAAAGATAATATTCCCGGCTATATTTTTAAGCCCCAGTTCAATCCCTCAAACCAACCACGCCTTGGATTAGGATATTCGATTTTTGGCATGTTAGTTCTATTCGCCAAAACAGGTTTATTTAAAATTAATGTTCCCGATTTTGAGAAAATCATTACCAACTTAGAATTAAGAGGCAAAGAGTTGCGCACCCAAGAAGAAACAAAAATTAATCATGCCAAAAAAATTGCCCAAAGGTTATTCGGGAAATTGCCAATTTTGGTGGCTGGTGAATTTTTAATCGGCAATTTACATGCCTTTAGAAATCAGATTTGCGAAAACAGCAAAAATTTTGCCACCTACCTGATTCTGCCCGACCTGAACCATTTCGCCATGGAAGGCTTAGCCAACCCGGCTAGCAACAAGAAAGACCTAACTTTTCTTTTCTTCAAATCCGCTTTCTATCAAGACAGATTGAAAAAAAGAGTCGAATTGACCGACCAGGTGGTGAAAAAGAATAAAATCGAAACAGTAATGCACGAACTAAAGGGCGAAACCAAGGTAGAACAAGTTTTCGAACTATTACAGCTTGGCACCTGGATCAGCTTCTACCTCGGCATCCTCAACCAAGTCGACCCGGTTCAGATCAAATGGGTGGACTGGTTCAAAAAGAAGTTAGACGAATAACCCCCTTAGTTAACCCCTCTCCTTACGAAGGAGAGGGGCAGGGGTGAGGTCAGTTCTATATAAAACAAATATCTAAAAGCCACCGCCTCCAAACCACCAGGACAGAACACTGTTCTGTCCCTACAATAGGCGAATTATTGACAATAACCAAAGAATAGTTTACTATATCTTTAGTCCTCCGCAGGACTATTTATTTTTACATTTCTAGTTAATTGTTAACTGTCAAAAGTTAACGGTTGATATGGCGCTATCGTCTAGTGGTCAGGACACCAGGTTTTCATCCTGGTAACCGGAGTTCGATTCTCCGTAGCGCTACAAATAAAAATAGCCAGCTTATGCTGGCTATTTTTGTTTATATTGTTTCGGAGCAGAGAACTCTGGCCTGACTAATTCTGTAATCGAAAAATTCCCTAGACATGTTACAACAATGAATAAAAAAATATTATTAGAAACGATTGGCGTGGGGCTTCCGCCCCAGTGAGATTCTCCGTAGCGCTACCAAGTAATAAAAAATCACTCGCAATCAAATGTGAGTGATTTTTTATTTTTGGGAATTAACAGTTTTTTTATCCTAAATATTTTTTTCTGATTGCCTTATCTACCTCTTCTGATTGTTCAAAAGCCATTTCAAATATTTTTTTTAAACAATCCGCTATGGGTTTACTTTTTATCAGCATAGCAAAGCTTTCTTCAAAAGAATAAAATACGGTTGTATTTTTGTATATGTTCACCTGGATTGGATAATTCAGCTCTGCTGGGATTAGATGCGTTCTTCTAAGATGCTCAGTTTCTTTGTTAACTGTCTCCTTAATGTTAAACGGCAGCGCAGGAATAATTGCTTTAACCGGAATTTTTCTCTGAACCCTGCGTTTGTAGTAATTAGGATAGAGTTCTGGTAAATATTTATGATCATCTTCATTGCTGCCGTAGCCGATGATTTCATCAGCTTCTCCAAGCACATGTTCAAAAGCTTGCTTAACTCCTTCTTTGCCTTCAAAATAATACAATTTTGGTTTTTTAGTTTCAAAGTTTTGCAAAGATCTCAGTTCGGGCAAATAATCTTCAATCTCTTTTCTATTCAAAGATATCTCCTCCTCTTTTGCTTTCAAATAATTTATTAAATCTTTTACATCTTCAACTAAAAACAAAAATGAGTTATTTTTTTTGCTTCGTTTAATTACGCCCATTTTATCGCTTAAATGATATAGGGCCAATAAAATTGTGGCTTTAGGCAGTGAAAGTTTTTTAGAAATTTCAGAAGCCTTCATCGGACTTCTTTGCAGGAGGCAAACATAACAAGAAATCTCTAGATCGCTAAGACCTACCTTTTTCAATATTAAATGTATTTTTTTATTATCCATACAATTGTCGTCAATAAATGTTGACACTATATGATTTTATATTAGCAAAAATATTGCATTTTGTCAATTTCATTTGATTTTTAATGATATGTTTTTGTTTTTAGAGCTACTATTAGTTGTTAGGACATAAAAAATTAAGGAGGAACATAAAATGTTTAGCAAATATTTTAGCTCATTGAAAATCGAAGATTTATTAAGTACCAATATTGCTGACAACAGTGAGGTAAGTGAAATTTTATCAGGCAACAGTTTGTCCTTACTTGATGTTGCGAAGTTAATCACCGCCTATCACAATCCTTTTGCAAGAAAGTCCGTTATTGAGAAGGCCGTTAAAGTCCGCAGTTCTATTTGGCATAACAGTTTGTTTATTATGCCGCCTCTCTACATCTCAAACGGAGATAAAAAAAGAGGAGGTTGCTTAGACCACTGTCTGTACTGCCCATGGCATAACGGCAATGTGCCGCAAGAACAAATAATCAGATTAAGCGCAGGCGCGGTAAGGGATGAAGTAAAATTGCTGCTTGATATGGGATATGGTGACATTGAGCTTGTTTCTGCCACTGACCCAGTCTTGTTTAGCGGCATGAGAGCAGTAAATTATGTTGCAGCTGCTAAAAATGCGGGCGCCAAAAATGTGGGGATAAATTTTTTCCCATTTAAAAGTGCGGCGGATTACTCTGAACTAGCAAGCGCTGGCTGTACATTTTCAATTGTCTGGCAGGAAACATATTTGGCAAACATCTACCGTAAGATGCATCCATGCGGACCAAAATTAAACATGGGTTATAGATTAGACGCCCATGATCGAGCCCTGCGAGGAGGAATCAAAACTGTCGGCGTGGCCTTCCTCGGTGGACTTGCAGACTGGAGATATGAAACATTAGCAACAATTGCTCACGCCCGATATCTTCGTAAAGAATATGGGGCAAATATTATCTTCGGTATGCCCAGATGGAAGAATGGGGTTGGTGTTAACATCACTTCTTGTACATATGATGATCAAATGTATGAGTTTGTTGGTGCCTTATATTCATTGGCCGTCCCGCAATCACTCCCTTGGTTTTCTACTCGAGAAAATTTTAATTTAAGCGACAGGTCTGCACGCGGAGGAGGTTGTATATTTACTCTAGATTGCTCAACCGAGGTCGGGGGATATTCTCATAAAAACGGAGCGCCACAATTTCCAGTGTTCTCAACGTCATTTAAACAGGGTGCTGAGTTGCTGAAAAAATCAGGGTTTAAAATCAACATTCATCTTCCCTTTGGGGAATAAAAGGAGACAGGATTATGAAAACAAAATGCTTTTATGAAGACGGTCTTTGGCAAGCGATTGAAGCTCACCCGAAATATGATTTGGGCAAGAGAGAGCTTGAGGCGCTTATAAAATTATTGCCTGTTGTCGCAAATGCCATAAATAACACAATTGCCAATCTCTTTCATTTAGGAATTGGTAATGGGAGGGAAATAAAATTTTTTATTGAAAATTTTCCTGTCATCAACACCTATCTTGCTAACGACATCTGCGCTGCCAGCTTGAGCAGGGTAATAGCCGAGACAAGAAAAGCGCTTCCTGAAGTAAATTTTATCGAAGCTCATGCTGATGTTGAGCTTAAAAACGTTATTAAAGCACTACGCGACAACCTCTTCAATTCCACCCTCATCGCCCTTGTAGCTAATGCAGTCATTTTTTCCAACCGCTCAATGGACAAAAAAATTCATGATGCTATGCATGAAGGCGATTATTTTATCGTTACGCTTGAATCGTATCATTCTGACATTTTCAAGTCTTACGCCATTGAGCCGGTATACGACCTCCTGAGCAAAAGCGGCTTAAAGGTTACGGCTGAAAATGTTGACATCATCTACGAAGACCAATGCCTTAAAATGCTTTGCGAAGACGAGCTCTTGCTTTCGTCATATAAGCCGACCGTAAACCAGCTACGTGCGCGCATGGCATCATCAGGATTCAAGGAGGTTTTATTGCAGCATTATGAAGACATTCACATGATTGGCGCTCTTTACAAAAGATAGCAACCAAATCTATAGGCAGACTTAAAATATCTGCCTTTTTTATTTGCTTTAAGGAATGTGTTGACTCTAAAATAGTTTCCCGAGCATTGCTAATACCCCTACATACTAAAAAAACAACACTTTTCAAGTGTTGTTTTTTACCTTCCTAATAATTCGTTATTTTTTATTCTCTTCTTTAAATTTTATTTTTACCTCTAAAGGTAGCTTGGCAACGACACTAAACCTTGCTTCATCATGAAGCTTCTGGCTAACTTGAAAATAATATTGCCCAGTGATTGTTACTGGCAGTAAATTTATTGCCATTCTTGTTGTTACACTTCTCATTTCATTAGGAGCACTTTCATCAGTAGGCTTTAATACTGGTAATTCAGAACTGATTAGAACTTTTTTGCTGGGATTCATTAACTCAACTTTAATTAAAAATTCTTTTATTTGTTTTCTGCTATTGTCCCAAAGACTCACTATTTCAAGATTTGCAGGAATAAATTTTTTTGTTTCTAGCTTTTTTCTGTCTACTATGAATCCGATTGAGTCCATAGCGTTTATTATACTAGTTCTATTAGTATCTTGGTCACGAATTGATGTTTGGCATAAAATTGACCAGACGTGTTTCATATTTTTTTATTAAATTATTTTAATTTTTTAATGCTAACTGTCCGTTGTATTGTGCGGCAGTATAATACGGTTCTTCATTCTCATAACTAACATCTCTGCGTTTAACATCTTCTAGGTTGTGAAAAACATAATTGTGAATTTTCTGTTGTACATCACCTAATTCTGGCAAAGACAAAAATCCTCCTAAATTAAATTGAATATTTAACGCCCTTGATATTCTTAAAATTAGGTCTACGCCAAAATTAACTTCTGCATTCTCTATTTTAGAGATGACCTTTTGCGTAGTGCCAACTATTTTTGCTAAATCCTGCTGACTAAGCTTAAGCGCAATTCTGGCACTATATACTTCTTCCGCAATTGCCAATAAATCCTTCAACAAATCATATTCCTGTTTTCTTTTTTTACCCTTTATACCAAAATCAAATTCTTGATTATTACTTTTCATAAATTTGCTTAAAATTTTATTTTTCTAAGGCAATTATTGTTATTAATATATTTTTTATAGAAATTCTCCGTATTTTTTATCTTTTCTATATATTTTTTATCAACTTGATTGCTCTCCTTTTTGTTATAATCTGGCTTGTGTCGTTTTTCTAGCCAATCAAATAATATCGCAACATTGTCAAAATAAACAAAAAAAATTCGTATTAGCACATTTCTCGGGAGTTGAATTTTAATTTCATATATTGTTTTGTTATCATAACATTCTCCACCCCTGCACGGATAAACAAATTTTGATGAGAGTCCTTCTTTTCCATTAAATACATGGGCAATAATTCCCTTGATCCTGTCTTGATCTTTTGGCTTTTTCACATAAGACACAATAAGGTTCCCAACTGGACACATGTCGGTTTCTATATCTTTATATAAAAATGTGTCCATAATTTTAATAAACTAAAGCATGGATTATGTTTATATACTATATCCAATCAGATATAATGTCAATAGCCTCAAAATCTTGCTTTAATGGTCTATAAAATTACTTCTATTAAATTTCCGCTTTTATATTTATTATGTGTTTTATAAATTAACCCAATACCAACAAACAATATAAATAAGAAGCTACGTAGTATATTTGAAAGTTTAAATATTAAATGTTAATCTTTGATTAAATAATATGCATTTATGATAATTCTAGGAATCGAATCCAGTTGCGACGAAACTGCTACCTCTGTTATTGAGGGGGTAGGCGATAAGGTTAAGGTTTTGTCGAATATTGTTTCCTCACAAATTGAAATCCATAAAAAATACGGCGGAGTAGTGCCGGAAATCGCTGCGCGCGAACATGTTTTGAATATCTTGCCGGTGATTAATGAGGCTTTGGAAAAGGCTGGAATAAAAATCCCCCCAACCCCCTTTGTTAAAGGGGGCTTTATTGATGGGATTGCGGTTGCTACTGGGCCGGGGTTGGTTACTTCATTACTCGTCGGAGTAGAATCAGCCAAGACGCTAGCCTATGCTTGGCAAATTCCTAGCATTGCTGTGAATCATATCGAAGGACATATCTATGCAAATTTTATTGATCGGGAAAAAATACAATTTCCTGCTTTAGTTCTTACGGTGTCCGGTGGTCATACCAATCTTGTACTCATGAAAAGTCATGGCAAATTACAGATCATTGGCGAAACCGTAGACGATGCTGCCGGAGAGGCTTTTGATAAAGCCGCTCAGCTCATGAAATTGGGTTACCCTGGCGGGCCGGTGGTGTCTGCCTGGGCAGAAAAATATTCAAACCAAAAAAATTTAACCCCTCTTACCCCCCTTGCCAGGGGGGCTGTAAAACTGCCTCGTCCGATGATGAATAAACCAGGTTTTAATTTTTCTTTCTCCGGTTTAAAGACTGCCCTGCTTTATGAATTACAAAAAGATAAAAATTGGAAAAAAAGAATTTCAGAATATTGTCATGAATTTCAACAAGCTGTCGTTGATGTCTTGATTTACAAAACCATTAAGGCTGCGGAGCAATATAAAGTTAAAACCGTCATGCTTTCCGGAGGTGTTTCTGCCAACAAAGCTTTGCGATTGCAACTTGAACAGGCGGTAAAAGATAAATTAAATTATGTCTCATTCCTAATGCCAGAATTAAAATATACCACCGACAATGCCGCCATGATTGCAACGGCCGGCTATTTCAAAGCACAAAGAAAAAAATTTACGCCTTGGCAAAAATTAAAAGTTGATTCAAACTTGGAATTAAAATAAAACTTTTGTAGGGACAGGTCGCGACCTGTCCCCACGGCGCAAAGATGCGAATTGACTAAATTTTCAACAGTTGCTAAAATACTTATAGATCTTAAACAATCACAAAACCCACAGCTAGATCCCTTGGAATACCAAGGGGCTGGGTCTAGTTTATCTGCCTTGTGCAGAAGGGTGGTCTTTGCGCTAGTGAAGACCCGGCTTCCTCCGTAACCATAGGATAACTGATGTCTTTGACCCTGAGCTTGTCGAAGGGTTACCTTGAGTCAGTGAGCCTCGCTAATTACAAAATGCGAGGAAATAAAGGTGGTACCACGGGAATAACCTCTCGTCCTTTAGTCTATTACATTTGCTATCAAACAGCTTTGTCATGGACTAAAAGACAAGGGGTTTTTTGTTTTAAACGCACTTTGAACAAAAAGGAGAAGCTATGAGTTACAAAACCTGTACACCTTGCAAAATAAAGGTGCTCATGAACTCGGATGGCAAATTCATCTGCCCCAGATGCGGAAAGGAAGTAAAAAAGCATGATCCGGTAGGATGGGGCCATAGTTAAGCAAGGGGGCAAATCATTTGCCCCTATTTTTTAAGGTTTACTTATTTATAAAGAAAAATTATAATTATCTATATGACTAACGCAAACAAACAAACGATTTTTTCCGGCGTACAGCCGACCGGCAATCTGCACTTGGGAAATTACCTGGGAGCAATTTCTCAGTGGGTGCCGATGCAAGAACAATATAACGCAATTTTTTGCGTGGTGGATTATCACGCCATTACCGTCAAACAGGATCCGGCTGATTTAAATAAAAGGATAGTAGAAATTGTGAGACACTATCTAGCCAGCGGTATTAATCCAAAAAAATCTGTTATTTTTCAGCAGTCTGCTATCACTGCTCATACCGAGTTAGCTTGGATATTAAATACGGTGGCAAGAATCTCAGACCTTAAAAAAATGACTCAGTTCAAAGATAAGGCAGGCAAAGATCAAGAAAATGTCAGTGTTGGCCTCTTTGACTATCCGGTGCTGATGGCTGCAGACATTCTTCTTTATAATACCGATGCTGTACCGGTTGGCGAAGACCAAAAACAACACGTTGAACTTTGCCGTGATTTGGCAAAAAGATTCAATCATCAGTTTGGTGAAACTTTCAAAATTCCCGAGGTTATCATGCGCAAAGAAGGCGCACGCATCATGGGCTTGGATGACCCAACAAAGAAGATGAGTAAAAGCGCTTCCAGTCCGGTCAATTACATCGCCCTGAATGACACACCAGAGGTGGCGGCAAAAAAAATCATGCGTGCAACAACAGATTCAGGCACAGAAATAAAATATGACAAAGAAAATAAACCGGCCATTGCCAACTTGCTTACAATCTATTCTTTGTTAGACAACAAAACTATTAAAGAGCTGGAAAAACAATATATTGGAAAAGGCTATGGCGATTTCAAAAAAGATTTGGCAGAAGTCGTAAAAAACTTTTTGGTAAAATACCAAGAAAAATATAATAGTTACACTGACGAGGAAATAAAAACTATTCTCAAGCAAGGCGCCAAAAAAATCAAACCGATCGCGGAAGAAGTGTTAAATAAAGTAAAAACTAAAATCGGCATTAACATCAATTAATCCTATGGATCTAAGCTTTCTCAATAATACTAAGAATTTAACTGCTTACCAAATTGAACAAAAGTTGAATACACTGATCCGTCAAAATTATCATTATGGCAATCTGGGCGCTGAAAATAAAAAATTAATTTTAGATTTGATTGCCAAATACAAACCGGCAATCATCGCCGGCCGAGGCATTTCTTCCATTGAATTCCGGAATGAAAATTACCGGCTTTACGAGAACAGATTAAAACTCAAGCTCTCAGAAAAGGACCTAGCCGATATCAAAGAAATTCTAAGTCACTTCAAAAAATAGACAAATATAAAACCGTTGATACAATCAACGGTTTTATGTTTTCCGTCATCCTCGCGAATGCGGGGACCCAGTGGAGGAAAAGTTTTAAAGTAAAAACGATCATTCTAGAAACAACTTGTCAGAATTTCTGGATTCCTGTCTGCACAGGAATGACACAACCCGCACCCTGTCATCCTCGCGAATGCGGGGACCCAGTGGTAGGAAGAGTTAAAAGTAATAAACAATCATTCTAGAAATAACCTGACTAAACCCTTCTGGATTCCTGTCTGCACAGGAATGACACACAAAATATGAACTAATGATTCACCCCCTCTTGGATTAACACAAGAAATTAGTGTCAAAAAATACCTACACCTTCCTTCTTCTCTTCCACCACCACGTCGCTATGAATGTGGAAATCGGTACGGCGAGGATTAGGCCGATACTGCCGGCTAGCGTGCGGACGATTTCCGTCGCCATCATCTCATTATTAACTGCCTGACCCCAACCGGTGGTGCCGCTTTGGCCGCTACTGAAAAGAATCAACAAGGAGAGGGAAGCGCCGGCATAAGCCAAGAATAAAGTATTGGTCATTGAGCTGATGTGAGAAACACCGACTTTAAAACCGCGTTTATATAATTCCCAACGATCCAAATAAGGATCTGTTTTATTTATTTCCTCAACAGTTGCAATCTGTGAGACAACCACATCATCAAGCACACCCAAAGCGCCGATAATTATTCCTGCCAACAATAAGCCTTTGAAGTTGATAGCATATTTGCTTACGCCGACCAAGAAGCTAGTTTCCTCACTCGAAATACCAGAAAGCTTAGCTGCTGCAACGAATAGCCAAGATAGGGTTATGGTAATAATCAGACTGATAAAAATACTAGTAATACCCAAATGAGATCTGATGTTAAAGCCCTCTGTCAGGTAAATGACACACAAGAGAATCAACAGCGAACCTATTATAGTCACGATTACCGGATCGGAGCCTTGCAAAATCTGTGGAACAATATATTTCATTATCACCACAAAAGTCAAAGCCAATGAGATTATCGAACGCAAACCTTTCCAGCCGCCAACAATGAATATAATCGCTACAAAAAGTCCGACCAACAATAATAAGGTGTTGGTTCGAACATGATCTGTTACATAAAAAGTATAATTGCCAGCATCATCAACTGAGGCCAAAACCAAGACTTTTTCACCCACCTTATAGAGATTCTTCTTGATTACATCCACATTGGATATGCCCTTGAAGTCCACCGTCTTATCTTTAAATTCTCCTTCCAACCCTTTCAGTTTCAAGTCTTGTTGACGGCTGGTCGAGCCATCCGGCAAAACATTATCAATTTCCCTTACTATTTCCGTTACTTCTGCTTTAAATATTCTGTCGGCTGCTGTCTGCCCCTGTGCACTGATGCCAATGGGTAAAAGCAACATCAAACCGATGATTGTAAATATGATTTTTTTCATACGGATAGATTAGGATAAGCCTAGCCTAAAGTCAACCAGCTTGGCGCGAAGATCAATAGTAACCCGATCAACAACATTACCACCCCACCAACCAAACCTGACCACTTGGTAATTCTCGAACTGATCGCCTGCACCCGGAAGGTAAACATCGTAGCCAAGAAAACAACCAATTGGATAAATACATAGAAGAAGGCGTACAAGGCCAGATAAGAATAATACTGCCAACTAGCCAAATCAGCCAAAGTTAAGATCGGCACATATACTGCAGGCAATCCGGCGCTGCATAATAACTCCAACAAATTCACCGCAACCGCCAAGATGGCCACCCCGGCCAAAGCAAGAAGAAATTTTTTACTTTCAACCGCCTCACGCATTTTTCTGATAATATATTTTCTTTGATTGCCGGAAGTTTCGATTTCACAGCCGCCATTGCGATTTTTCCAAAACTGGCGCAAAGCCAAAATGCCACTGAATATCGCAGCCAAAGCGATCGCAGTGCGGATCCATGATATATAACCGATGAACAAATAAATATTCAACCAGGCAGATAAAAAAACAAAGTAGGCGACTGCGGAAGAAATGATAAACGTTAACCCGAGCAGCCACATGCGTCCGCGATCTTTCATGCCGATCATCATGCTGATCAAAAGCAACAAGACCCACATCGCACAAGGATTGAAACTGTCTAAAGTGCCTATCAAGATTGTCAAAATTGGCAAAGAAAAATCTTTCAAATTGACCCTACCCCAAAAAGGCACACTGACATTCTTGTTTTTCGCATCCGCACTTAGACTTTTTTTCTTTTCTTTTTCCTTTACCTCCTGATTCAATATTTCACCGACAACATCCCTACTTACACTCGGACGATAATCAGCGATCAGCGATCGTATTTCTACGCCCGTAGTATCTTCTTCATCGTAGCCGATTATATATTGATCGCCGATAATTGTTACAGGCACGCCGCTTGATTCTATATTCAATGCCTCGGCCGCTTTTTGCAATAAGGAGGCATTTTCTTTGCTGCCCCAAACTTCATAACGATTTACTTTTATATTTTCACTTTCTTTTTCCAGTTTATCTAGCAAAATCTCTTCTTTGGCGCAATGAGGACAGCCTTTACCATAAAAGAAATAAACGTTTATATCTTCTACGGCGAAAGCACTAGGCGCAGATACCAACAAAAACAAAGAAAACAATAAATATTTGAATATTTTTTTCATATTACTTTTTAATTTTATAACTTTAATCATATCATCTGTCACGCTTCTTAACAACTAACAAAATAGGGCGAAAAGATGAAAAAAGCAAATGCTTTGATAATCTTTCCGCCCAATTTTTTCTATCCCATCAGTAGGGTCAAAGGGAGTAATTCAGGAAACCCCGACCTATCCCTCCAACCCTATGACAGTTTTTTGATATGTCATACCTCAAATAATGAATAATGACTTTTACAACTTAGCCTTATTGAATAACGGCGTCAAGTTGACAGACAGTTGATAGCTTGTGGAAAATTGTGGCTAACCTGTGCAAAAATAAGTGGATAAGAGGAATAAATAAATTAAATAATATCCTTAAAATGTTTTATCTTAGCTGTTTTTATTACTTTGTCTATGTCCACAGCGATAAAATCAAAACGAATATTTTTATAATTTAAATTTTGCACCCTATTCAAGTATAAACTCGCGGCGGTTTTTAAATTATCGATTTTTTTAACGCTCATCATTTCATCTGCAAAACCTAAAAAAGCGCTAGTCCTAGTTTTAACTTCTACAAAAACCAATATATCATCTTTTTTTACGACTAGATCAATTTCTTTAAAACTGGTCTTGATGTTTTTAGAAACTATTTCGTAGCCGCGCTTGATTAAAAAATTTTTTGCAATTTTTTCACCGTAGCTGCCTATTTCTTGATTATGATTCATAGCATTAAAATAAAACAACCCAAGCAATACTTGGGTTGTTATACTCATTCATGAATTTTATTTAGGCAAATACTGTTTGTACTTGTTTTCTGCCTCACGCTGTTCTTTGAGCTTCGGTAATTCTTTTGCCTGTTTGTAAATAAATCCTAGCCAAACGATGATTTCTAACGCCCAGAGCAAAAACCAAAATCGAGCGGATAGGAATAATACTGTCTCATAGGTAAAAAACAATAACAATAATCCGATTACAGCATTGGTAGTGAAAAAATTAAATAATCTTTCCCAGGTTTTTCGATAAAGCCCTTTTCTTTTTTTCAAACTGCCGGAAACCAAAGTAGCAGCGACAAGTAATATGACCAGTAAAACCAAAGCTTTTAAACTGGAGCCAAGCAATTCACCTGGACGGATGTTGAACCAAAAATCTAGGGTAAAAAAATTCTTCATACTTTTAAAGTTTGTTAAATACTACTCCGTAATGAAACTGTCCGGCCTGAAATTCCTCCTCCAATTTAAGACCCAATTTTGGAGCCGCATTATGTAATAAATTTATATTGACTCTTTCTTCCACGGGGGGACCAAGTGGTGAAGCGATATTCTTCCATTCTACGATCAGCATCCGACCATCTTTTTTTAGCATCCTAATTGCTTCTCGAAGAATTTCTACTCTTTTGTGTGATTGATAAAGGATGTTTATCAATAATACTACATCCAGACTTCCAGCCTCGATCTTGGTGGCATTAAAAATTTCCAGATCGCTCCAAACCGGCACGACATTAGAAAAATTATCTTGTTTTGCCAATCTAGTTACGCGCTCCAAAACTGTTTTTAGGATATCGACCGCGTAAACAATGCCCTTTTTCTTGCCGACTAATTGCGCGGCCGGAAAAACAAAGTGACCAGATGAACCGCAACCGAGGGTTGCGATTTTCATATTTTCTCCAATTTGCGCTTTGCCCAATATCAAATTCACATCAAGCAAAACATTTCCTCCTGTTTCTCCCATCATATATTGAATTGTTATTTATTTTTGTATTTTAATTATATGATAATTAATCCATTTTCACAAGCAACTTTCCTGCTGAGCCGGTAAAACTTTTTCGATGAATTTCAGTCAAACCATGTTGCTTTATTTTTTCAAAATGCATCCTTGTGCCATAGCCTTTATTTTGATCAAACCCGTACAAAGGATACTTCTTGTGATTCTCTTTCATCATCCGGTCTCGTGTCACTTTTCCGACTATGGATGCGGCGGCAATTGAGAAAATCAAACTATCACCTTTTACGATGCACTGCTGTCTGATGTCTAATTGGGGAATCAAAAATTTTCCATCAACCAAAACAATATCTGGCGTATTCTTTAATTCTCCAATCGCTTTTTTCATTGCCAAAAGACTGGCATGAAAAATATTCAAATGATCTATCTCTGCCGGCTCACAGATGCCGATGCCTATATCTTTAATTCCCCTGATTATTATTTCGTACAATTCTTCTCGCCTTTTTGCAGACAGCTTTTTCGAGTCATCAACTTCTTTGAGTTTATTGTTTAGTTTAAAGTCGACAGGCAATGAAACACAGGCGGCCAATACCGGACCGGCCAAAGGGCCTCTGCCAACCTCGTCGACGCCTGCTATCACTAAGCCTTGTTTTTGAAGGCCTTTTTCTAAAGCTGAGATAAGCATAGGCTAATATTAGCTCTTTTTTATACTTCTGTCAAAAACTTTAACCTGTTTACCCTGCTGTTGTTGTAAATATTGATAGGCCGTAAGCGCAGCAATAGTTCCCTGTCCCGTGGCAATAGTTATCTGCTTGAACTCTACCTGGGTGACATCGCCGGCTGCAAAAACGCCAGACTCACTAGTATTGCATTTTTCATCCACCACAATCTGAGCCCATTCGTCACGTTTTACCAATTCACTAAAAATATCTGTACTGGCAATTCTACCGATTTCAATAAACAAACCATTAATTTCAACTTCTTGCGTCTCATTAGAAACACGGTTATTGACTATGATCTTTTCTACTTTGCTTTCTCCTATTATCTCTTTAACCTCACTATTGAGCAAAATCTCAATATTTGGCCTTTCTTTAATTTGTTCAACTAAAGACTCAAAGCCTCTAAAATCTTGATTACGATGGATCAAATACACTTTTGCGGCTATTTTGGACATTACTTCTGCAGCATCAAGAGCGGAATTCCCTCCTCCGATCACAGCGACAGTTTTACCCTTAAAGAATGGGCCATCACAATTAGCGCAATACGAAACGCCTTTGCCCATAAATTTTTCCTCTCCAACAATGGCCAGACGCTTTGGAATCAATCCCATGGCGATAATGATTGTCTTGGCAGTATACATATCCTTCTCTGTATAAACCTGAAAAAGACCTTCCGCCTTGGCAATCTGCTTTACCTCAGCCAAAACCAGCTCTATACCCGCAGCCTTGATGTTATCTTCAAATCTCTTAATCAGCTCTAAATTACCGATTGAATCAAAACCAGGGTAATTCTCTATGTCTCCTGCGATAGTCAATTGGCCACCAACTTCCCGAGAGATGATCAATGTCTTCATTTCCCTGCGACTTGTATAAATGCCTGCGGCCACACCAGCAGGTCCGGCGCCGATAATGATAGTGTCGTAAATCATATTTAAAATTTTTATATTAATAATATTAATTTTATAGTCAATTCGTTTTTTATACAAGCCTGTTTTTTTATCAATTCGTTCTTTATGAATAAACTAATCCACAGATATCCACAACTTATTAACCCTAAAATTATTGCTAAAATTAGTAGCTGACAATACGAAAGTCCACAGTTTCTTAGACTTTTCCCCATTGTCTGTGGATTCATTTATGTCCACAAATATTTAGACTTTGGGCTTAATGTTCCGCGTGGAACATTGACATTTTAATCTCCCTTTTAATCTCCCTGCTAACTTGAAAAAAATCAGTCGGATTGTACCGTAGATCTTCCCCTCCTAGTTTAGTAATCAAAATAAACAAATTACTTCCAATAACTTCAAACCTCACCCTAACCCTCTCCTTCTAAAGGAGAAGGGATAAAATGCAATCTCGTTAAGGTAGGAGTTCGTCAGAGGAGCAAAGGAATATGACAAAAGTGACATGAGTAATAATCTTCACAAATTGTTCCACGTGGAACAATTGCCTCCCTTTTGCCATTTAACTCCATTAATCAATTTTGAATAGATGTCGCTGTCTTTGCTAATTGCCATTGACTTAAGCTCTTTACTGGTTGGATTTCTGTGTTGAAAATCAATGAATGAAAGATCGTTAATAATTGCTAAGGGGGTTTGTTCATCACCCTCCCCCATTACCAGCACCGCTGCGGCAGCTAGGCCATCTGCCAGATTCGCTTGAGTCATCTTTAATTTCTCACCATAAATATCTTTCTTGCCGATATAGTTTTTGATTGCTTTAAAACCGCTATGTGCTAGGGCAATTCCGGTAGTTCCTAGACGCAGCGGTGTAGTCTTGCTATCGGTGATTATTACGCCCACTTCTTTTAGGCCATATCTTTGAACTAGTGTTTTTCTTATGTTGTTGGCGGTGCGCTGTGGATTATTCGGCCAAAGAATATAATGGTCCAAACCATTGGATTCATCAATCCCGGCGGTTGGGATCAACATACCATGGGTAATGGTTAACATAATATTGTACAAATTACTTGCCCTGGGTAGATAGTACTGTGCTTCCTGGATAATCAGTTCGTCCTTGTCGGCCGTTGTCTTATTTATTACTCTTCCCTCACAGATTGAAACAATTTTTGAGGTAATCACAACAATCGATCTTTCCTTGATTACTGGCAGATATTTCTTAATAATTTCCAACAAGTTTGAAGATGCTTGTATTTTATGAGTTCTAACCGCTTGAATGTTCATATGATCAGTTTTTTTCATTTTTTAGCCAGGCCACACCCCAGTACACGAATGGTGTTTCGATTAATGAAAACATACATTTCACTAGCCAATAGGAAAATATCAAGCCGGCTAGAAATGACAAGTTGTGACTGAAAGGTTTTGCTGGAGCGTAAAAGGCCAGGAAGTAAAAAATTGTCGTATCTACAAGCTGAGCGATAAAATTTGATAGATTATTTCTCAGCCACAGGGCGCCACTTATTTTACTTCTTAGTTTTGAAAAAACCGCTATATCGATCAATTCGGAAAAAATAAAAGCAACTATGCTGGCAAGTGAAATTCTGATGGATAGAGAAAAAACCTCATTATAACTTTGCGACATCGTAAATCTTCCAGAAGCGGGCAAATGTACCACCAACAATGAATATAATATCAATAACACAATAACAATAAGTCCAGAATATACTAGACTTTTCGCTCTTTTCTTGCCGTAAACCTCGACAACCACGTCATTGATCGTAAACAAAAAGGGCATCAAGAAAATGGCTACGCTCGAATTGATTTTTATCCCAGCAAAATCGATTAGTGGAAAGGTTTTGCTGCCCATCAACTCTGAGGCAACTATAATAAATATATAGATAGCGATAACTAAATCGAGTTTGTTTATTTTTGAGATCATAAATTTTATTTTTAATAAAAATACTTTAATGAGTTTAAATTCTTTGCTTCGTCTCTCCCTCTTTGATAAGAGGGAGAGCAAGAAGGAGTTTAAAAACTGTGAATAGGGAAAAACAATTCATCGACTCCACCCTTTCCCTCCTCTAAGCTTAAAGGAGGGGACGATAAGAAGTCTTCATCCAACACCGTAGAATGAAAAGAATCATAATTGAATACAAAAAACACCCGAACAGGGTGTTTGAATAAAAAATAACAAAAACGCCTATTCAGGAAAAACTAAATAGAAGAGGAGGTGAAGCTTGACCAAGTTGTGATTGTTTTGTTTTGTAACATGTTTTTATTTGTGGACCAGACTGCCCGCCGGCCTGACGGCATTCGGCACGGGAAGTCGAACCAGCGACTTCTTTTTTGTGTGGACCCGACTGGAGTCGAACCAGCGACCTCTTGCATGCCATGCAAGCGCTCTAACCAACTGAGCTACGGGCCCTTTTTTAACTATTAACAGTTTATAATTAACTGTTAACAAAATAATATTTTACCTAAAATTAGCAATAAAAATGTTAATTGTTAATTGTTAACTGTCAACTGTTATCTTTGTGCTCCTGAGAGGAATCGAACCTCTATCTAGACGTTAGGAGTGTCTTGTTCTATCCATTAAACTACGGGAGCGAAGCCTTGTGGTAGTTAGGACTGTTTAGACTAAAGAAAAAACACCCGCAGGCGCTCTTAATATTTATATTATATCAAAACATCAGTTTTGACAAACAATGCATCCTAACTTAAAATTAGTATAGATTAAATAAATAAAATAAGCAAAATATGTTCAACAAAGATGAAAAAATTAAAATCAAGGATGCGGAAACTATCATCGGTCCATCGGTAAAAGTTAAGGGGGAATTTAATGGTCAGGGCGATATCATTATTGAAGGCATTTTTGAAGGAACATTAAAAACTGCTAATGCGCTTTATGTCGGAGACAAGGCCAAGGTCAAAGCCGACATTGAAGCTAAGGACGCCCGCGTCGGTGGGGAAATAATTGGCAACCTAAAATTGCGTGGGTATTTGGAAATCGGGCCAGTGGCAAAAATATTTGGTGATATCGAGGCAACCAGTCTCTCTGTTGCACAAGGTGCGATTATTAATGGTGACATCAAGATGAGCCACGAGAAACAACCTGCGGCAAAAAACGGTAAAGCGGATGAGACTAATGAATAAACTCCAACCAACATGCACGTTTATATCTATGATTCTTTTTTGAATCACAATAAATATCATAATCTATTAGCAAAAATTGAAACCAGAATAACTGATCTCGGCCTCAATGGCAAGATCTGTCGTCTTGGCGCATCAAAAAATTATTCTGCCACCATTCAGGATGAAATCAAGCGGGGAGCAAAAACGATTATTGCTGTTGGCAATGATGAAACAATCAACCAAGTGATCAATGCGATGAATGGCAGTGAGATTCCCTTGGGCATTATTCCGGTCGGCAAAAATGAGTCTTTAGTGGCAACCAGTTTGGGCATCGGCAGAGAATTGCTGGCTTGTGATATTTTGTCTGCGCGAAGAATTGAAAAATTAGATTTAGTCCTCGCCAATGACACACTTTTTTTAACTGAAGGAAAGATAACTACCAAGGGATCGATAATCGAAATTAATCAAGGTTATTCGATCGAAATTCTTGAGGGCGGGGAAGTCAGCATAATCAACTTGCCACTTTCAACGGTTGACTTACCGACTACAGGTAAATTCAAGCCCGATGATGGCCTATTAGAAGTTTTTATCAAAACAAAAGAAACAGCCAATTTTTTAAAAAAATCTGTTGGCCAAAGCGTTTTCACTACTAAGGAATTAACATTGGACAATAAAAGTTATCTGTTACGCGTTGACAACTCGATTGACATCAAGACTCCAATCAAAATTAAAAGTTGTCCGCAAAGCTTGAATGTAATCGTCGGCAAGAATAGGACTTTTTAATTTTCTTGCCTGTACCGTCATTCCCGCGCAGGCGAGAAACCAGGGGGTACGAATAAAAACACTGGATTCCCGTCTGCACGGGAATGACGGTATAATATAAATTTAAACATGAAAAACACGAATAAAAATACAACAGCAGAAAAAAACTTTCCCATCATTACTGTAATCGGGGAAGACACCAAGGGGATTGTGGCGCAGATCAGTAACTTGCTCTGGAAAAAAGATGTAAACATCGAGGAGATCAAGCAGGGCGTAATCAAAGGACGATTTTTTATGGTCATGGCAGTTAATCTTACTCAGGCGAATATTGATTTTCAAGGGCTGGCTAAAGAATTAAAATTGCTGGGTAAAAAAATTAATCTCGACATCAGTTTGTACAACAAAGAAGTCTTTACAACTATCAATAATATTTAACATGGAAAATCTTTCTCTAGCCGACATCTACAACACGATCAATATGACAGCGCAGGACAAGTTCGATATCCGCACGGTAACCGTCGGCATCGATCTTTTTTCTTGCATTTCAAATACGATTGAAAAAACCAACAAGAATATTGAGAAAAAAATTTTTTCCATTGCCAAGGAATTGAATTTCAAGGCTAAAATGATTGAGGCTGAATACGGCATCCCCATCACCAATAAACGCATCACCCTGACGCCGGCCGCCCTGATCCTGGCCAACTTATTCGTCAATGACAAAGAAAAAAATTTGAATATCTGTTTAGAATACGCCAAAAACTTGGATCGGATTGCCGAACAGTTAAAAATTGATTTTATCGGCGGCTTCGGATGTTTGGTAGAAAACGGCGCCACTTATTCGGATAAGATGATTATGGATTCCTTGCCGCTCGTCTTGTCCAAAACCAACCGCGTCTGCGCTTTTGTGAATGTGGCCTCGACCAAGGCCGGCATCAATATGACAATTGTTGCTCGACTGGGTCAGATCATTCATGAAACCGCTCATCAATCGAAGAATGCCATCGGCTGCGCCAAATTGATCGTCTTCTGCAACGCGGTCAACGACAACCCTTTTATGGCCGGCGGCTTTCATGGCATTACCGGCAAAGACAGTGTGGTGAATGTCGGCATCAGCGGCCCTGGCGTTATCCGCCGAGTAATTAAAGAACTGCCAACCGATTTACCACTGGAAGAGTTGGCCAATGAAATTAAAAAAACTGCTTTTAAAATTACTCGTGCCGGGGAACTTATCGGCAAAAAAATGGCCAAAGAGTTAAAAATCAAATTCGGCAGTGTGGATTTAAGTCTGGCGCCGACCACTCAGGTAGGTGACAGTGTGGGGGAAATATTAGAACTTATGGGGCTAGAGATGGTGGGTACACATGGAACAACCGCAGCCCTAGCTTTGTTGACCGACGCAGTCAAAAAAGGCGGCATCATGGCCTCAGCCAACATCGGTGGCCTCTCCGGTGCTTTTATCCCAGTAAGTGAAGATGAATTTCTTTCCAATTCGGTAAAAAATAATTGCTTGTCTATTGATAAACTGGAAGCTTTGACCGCCATCTGCTCTGTCGGCCTCGACATGGTCGCCGTTGCCGGCAACATCCGCACCACCACCATCTCTGCCATCATCGCCGACGAAATGGCCATCGGCATGATCAACCACAAAACCACCGCCGTTCGATTAATCCCTGTCCCTGGCAAAAAAGCCGGCCAGTTCGTCTCCTGGGGCGGCTTGCTCGGTGGCGCCTACATCATCCCCACTCATAAAGAAAAATCAGATAAGTTTATTTGGCGAAAAGGCAATATCCCGGCCCCGTTGACTGGGTTTAAGAATTAGTAGTTGTTCGTATATATACAAGAATTGGTATTTTATACGAAGTAACTTCGCATAATAACGAGTTAAGTGAAATAGATTTTTATCTTAGTGGATATTTCAAGCGTAGGCAATTTTAAAAAGGCGGAAAATTATGTTGATTATTAATGAGGGGAATTATGAAAATAAGCAAATCAAAACAAGTCGGAATATTCCTGGCAGCTATACACGCCATATTGGTTGTGCGTACCGTGTTTAACATTATTAGCGCAAAAGAAGATGATTGGCCAATGTTGTGGTTGCTCTTTCCATTTATAGATTTTCCGTATTCGCTGATAGGGGTAATCCTGACTGGCTTTATATCTCAGTTTTTTGACTCAATAAATATTTATGAAATAAATTTATTGCCGTATCCGCTAAATGATATTAATAATTTTATTTTACCATTCATTATTTTTGGAGTATTTGGAACAATTTGGTATTTCTATTTACCACAAATCATTTCTGCACACATGGCAAATAGAAATAAACAAATTAGTATTACGGATTATTTTAAAAAAATACTAAGCAAAAAATAATGAGTTTCAAAAAAAGCGATTCACCCCTGACCCCTTTTGCTTTTTTCGAATCAAAAATAATATTTTCCTAGACGATAATCAAAGCTTATACAAATAAAAACGAAGATAAAAATTTACATCACTTAACATCGAGTATGAGGCAAAAATATTTTACCTTTAGTAACTGATTAGAGTAATATAAAATATTTTTGACCCAAATTCTGTTTCGTTTCACTTCAACAGAAATTCTCATACTCGAAAACGTTAGCTGAAATAAATCAATTCTTTTCGTCTGCTGAAGAAAAATTATTCAGGCAAATTTTATTTTTTCATTTAAACACAATGAACAAAAAAACATTCCTAATTGGCGCGCCAATATTATTAGTCAGCTTTTTTATTGGTAATAGTTCTTATGCTCAAGGAAGTAGGCCGCCTTCAAATTCTTGCTATATTAAAGGCGAAGTTATGAATTTTAAAAATGTTAATGAAGGAAAATATAATTTGAGTTTAAAAATTATAGAGTTTGATTGCGGAGTTATGCCAACATCAGACAGTAAACCTTTACAGATAAATGAAGAAGTTGTTGCAAGATGGTTTCCAGCAAATGCAACATATGATAAATTAAGCTATGATCAACAGCAGGTTTATAAAAACAAGTCTTTTACGAAAGATGTTGATAAAAATAAAATCTTGATCAATGGTGTTACCGTAAAAGCAATAATAGATAGCTGGGATCATGAAATATCATATGTTAATTTGGTTCAAGAATCAGCAAATAACAGCAATAAGACTTTAGATGAAAATAAAATAATCCTACCAAATAATAATAACGGCACAGTAAGAAGCAAACCTTATTTGGTAATTTCATTGATAATATTGCTTAGCTTTATTTCATTAATACTATTAAAGAAAAATAAAAAATAAAATTTGCCCGAATAATCTCGCTATCGCTCGGAATTCATTTACATCAGCTAACAACTCACATGCGGTTCGGTCTTTGTCGAAAGACCTCTCTCAAATTGCTACGCAACTTCGCATGTGCCTAACGTTGGACAAAAAATAAATTCTACTTAAGATGAAAAAAACAAGCTTTTCGTTACAAAGAGATAAATATAAGTCTGCTCGTGGTGGGTATTCTCGCCTGCTAAATGTTTGCTGCCGTAAATGTGAATCAGTCGTTGTTGTTTATCAAAAAGATGGACCTGGCAACCTAATCCGTTTATATTTAGACAGAATTTTTGCGCCAGATAGTTTAGTCGGTTTACAGACATTAAACATAAAAGACGTTCCCGTTCTAAAATGTAAAAAATGTTCCGAAATGCTTGGCACGCCTTATATTTACATTAAAGAAAAACGAAAAGCTTTTAGGTTATACCAAGATTCAGTTATTAAGCGTATAAGAAAGTTAAACGAATAACAGAGGCGGCTAGAATTTACATCCAGACCTACTTAATTTTTACGCTAAGACAAAATACATCGGACTTCATTATGTGGCGGGGCACTGGGTGCAAAATTTCCAAAAAGCTATTCTAAAAATAAGAATTAATGCTATGAAAATAGTTCAGCGTGAAAAATCTTTGTCTGTTTCAAAACCCGAAGGAACAAACGTTCGCTATTATATTCGCCAGGAATATGAATTACATTACAACGAGCAGGTAGCGGGGTCCTCTCAGGTTTGGCACCATCATAAAAAGATTTTAGAGAGTTTATACATTATCGAGGGTGAACTTACTGCCGAGTGGAAAGTCGGTGAAAAGACTAAAAACCAAATTGTCAAAGCTGGAGACTTGATTGAGACAGAAAATACCCCGCACACCTTTATCAATCATACCGACAAGATTGTAAAATTTATAGTCATTAAGCAAGTGCCGACAGGCGAAGATAAACGTGGTATTTTAAAAACAGACAAAGTGATTGATCAATGAACGGAACACCTTTAGTAAAACCGTGAAAACCCTTGATATTCACAAAAAATATTAACTTCGCTTTATTAAAAATTGGATATCGAAAAACTTTGTCGAAAAATAAAATACGTTCATATGAAATATCTTTTCCCAATCTTATCAATTTTATTGCTCGCCGCAGTCTTTGCAGTCGGTGGTTTATTGAAGCTTTCATTATATGGCGGCAACTGTTGTGATATTGTTGGGAAAAGCTGTGATTGCTTTTGTTGTAATTCTTTTGGGCTACGTGGATATGAATCTTGCGGTGTCTTTGGAGTGTTGGCTGGTGGCGTGGTTGGAATAATTGTTGGATTGATTATTTATTGGGTGATAAGATATTATAAAAAATAAATGACATCTTCTTTGTCGTTTTGTAGATGGGAATTCAGGTTAACAAGTAATTTAATTATTTTTATACCGTTTAAGCTAGTTCTTATTTATTGACTTTCCTCCTGGATCCCGGATCGAGTCCGGGATGACACAGAAGGGGGTGAAGACAAGGTATAAAATTTAATGAAAAAAATAAATATTTTAATATAAAATTATGAAATCACCAGAAGATAAATTGATTATAGGTGAGAATCAAGATCTATTAGCAATACATAAAAGAGGGACTGAAATAAAAACAATAAATAACCTTGTTGCCCTATACAACAAAAGAGGCTTAACAAAAGAGATGGCTTATGAATGGCTTAATAGTTTACCGGAAGACCAAAGAGATAAAGAGCGTTTTGATCTGGAGTCGGGTATTTGTGAAGATATTGATAATCTGCCGGAAAGAATCGCAGAAAAAAAATAATATTATTTGCTATACTGCTCCTATTGTGTCATCCCGGCCGAAGCAGCAGCGGAGAGCCGGGATCTATGCCCAAAACAAGAATGCTTATTATAAAAATTTTTTCTCATGTAAAAGAATGTTAATAAAAATAATAAATGTTTTGTTCATCCACCTGATCCTGAAACAAGTTCAGGATGACACAATATATAAAAAAACGGCTGTTGGCCGTTTTTTTATATATTTGAAATACTTTCTAAATTTATTGTTTTATAACCTCAACCTTATTTTCTTCCTTCGCCTTATGTTTAAAGACATAGAGCTGTTGGAGGGCGGTTAATAGGGTGATGGTTAGCCAATATAGTGAAAGGCCTCCTGGCATGGTGATACCGATAAAGACTGTTAAGGCGGGCATCATATATAACATCTGCTTGTTCATGATGGCGGTGATGTTCTCATCTTTTGATTCAGAGCTGATCGGTGGGACCGGCTGTTTGGTCATCATCATCTTGGCTTGCCAGAACTGAGCCAGACCGGCTAACACTGCCAAAGGAATGCTTGGCTTGGCCAAATCCATAGTATTAAAGAAACCCATTACGTTTACTGTTTCCGGTTTGGCAACAAAAGAATAAATATTTTTTTCGATGTTGCCGGCAATATTAAAATCTCTGAAGACTTGGAAAACTGCGAAAAAGAAAGGTAGTTGTAATAAAAGGGGTAGACAGGAAGAAAACGGATTGATCTTGTTTTCTTTATAAAGCGCCATGGTTGCCCTGGCCATTTCTTCTTTATTACTGCCATGCTGTTTTTTTAATTCTTCAATTTTCGGCTGTAGCTCTTGTAAGGCCTTTTGCGATTTGATCGATTGTTTGGAGAGAGGCAGTAATATCAACTTGATGATGATAGTTAAGATAATGATAGCAAAAGCCAGGTCATGACCAGGAATGATGTTGTATAAAAAAATCAGCAAATTAAAAATCGGCTGATAAAAAATCGTATGAAATAGATATGCCATTTATTGTTAATTTAGTTATTTAACAGGATCCCAGCCGCCCTTGTTCCAAGGATTACACCTTAGAATCCGCCAAGCCGCCAGATATGTGCCTTTAATTATTCCTTTTTTTTCAATAGCATTAATGGCATATTCTGAGCAGGTAGGGGAGAAACGACAAAAACCATGGGGATAGAACATTTTCAGTGGCCCATGATCAAAAGACAAGGTTTTTTGATAAAACTTGATCAAACCGATGAGGAAAAAACTTACGTAATATTTAATCATTGGCTAATACTAGGTATTATTTGTAAAGCTTTAGTCTTTTTAGATTGTAGAGGATGTTTTGCCTTATTTCCTGACTATCCTTATGGAGAATTTCGGGCAAAGTGACTATGATTAGGTCAAAACCAGGCTTAACCAGAACTAATTGCGTTTTTAAAACTTCTCTGATCTGACGTCTAATTTTGTTTCTTTCGACTGCTTTTTTGCTAACCTTATTACTAATTATTATACCGAAACGATTGCTTTCCAGATCATTTTTAACGGCTTTTATGCCAAGTATCTTGCCATAACTAGAACCGCCCTGTTTAAATGTCTTATCAAAATCTTTCTTTTTGGTTAATCGATTAGCTTTAGCTAACATAAGCTTATTTTGTCAATCTTTTTCGTCCTTTATTGCGACGACTTTTGATTACGTTCCGACCGTTCTTTGTGCTCATTCTCAACATGAACCCATGCTTCTTTTTAGCCCGTTTCTTGTTAGGCTGATAAGTTCTCTTTGGCATATACTTTTCCTTTTATTGTATAAATTAATTTTTGGTTAAATGCAATTGAAATCTTAACATTTTTTTTCGTATTAGTCAACGCGTAAATAAGCGTAAATTCAAGTGGCTTTTCCACTTTATATCAACAGTTTATTAACACTTCTTTCTCTTTTATTCTTCGGGGTTTATTGATATACTTTTGCCATATCACACAATTTGTAATACACTATTTTAATTACCAACCTAAACACTCATAATTATGAATAATGAACAGCTTTGGCAGGCCGCCCTTGGCGAAATTGAGCTCAGTTTTTCCTCCTTCGAAGATGACAAAGTCATAATCTGCGTACCAAACAGCTTTACCAAGGCATGGTTGGAAAAAAAATACCATAAAGAGATAACCGCTGCACTGGAAAGTGTGTTGAATAAGAAACTTAAAGAGATCATTTATAAGGTTGAGACAAAAAAATCAAATCCGGTTGGCGATTTGTTAAAGAAAATCAAACCGCAAAGCAATAATGAAGAGCCTGTAGCAGAGCCATTACCGATGAACCGCTTCGGTTTGAATGGCCGCTGTACCTTTGATAATTTTATCGTAGGTAAGGGTAATGAACTGGCTCATGCTGCTTGTCAGGCAGTGGCAGCAAATCCAGGACAGGCCTACAACCCTTTATTTATTTATGGTGGTGTAGGGCTTGGAAAAACTCATCTTATCCAAGCAATCGGCCACATGTTAGCCAAAAAAACTGACAAGATTCTTTATGTTTCTTCGGAAAAATTTACCAACGACTATATTCAGGCGGTAAGAAGCGGGCAGGCAAAAGATTTTAAGGATCGCTATCGCAATGTAGATTTACTATTAGTAGATGATGTCCAATTCATGGCTGGCAAAGACGGCACCCAAGAAGAATTTTTTCATACCTTCAATGAACTTCACCAAACCAACAAACAGATCGTTTTAACCTCTGATCGTCCGCCGAAATCAATTCCTGCGCTGGAAAAAAGACTGCTTTCCCGCTTTGAGTGGGGGATGATCGCCGATGTCGGACAACCGGACATAGAAACTCGTTTGGCGATCTTAGAAAAAAAATGTAAAGAAAAAAATTATCCGATCGAAAGAGATGTTTTGTTATATATTGCCTCTAATGTGCAGAATAATATTCGCGAACTAGAGGGCGCTTTGAATCGTTTGGTGGCGTTTCATGAATTTAATAACCAAAAACCATCGCTGGAAACTGCCAAAAGCATTTTGGCTGGCATTTTAACTAATTTCCAACAAAAATCTACTTCTGCCAAAACCATTATTGATGCGGTTTCACGTTTTTATGACATTAACCTGCGCGATATCACCGGCCAAAGCAGAAAGAAAGAATTAGTGGCCCCACGTCAGATTACCATGTTCTTGTTGCGCACAGAAATCAACGCCTCCTATCCGACCATCGGCCAAGAGCTGGGTGGCAGAGATCATACTACAGCCATGCATGCCCATAGCAAGATTACCCGAGAGATTGAAGAGAATGAAAAGTTGCGCCAAGACATTGAATCAATCAAACAGATTATCTACAACAACGGTTAATAACCTCTTAATAAGTTATTAATGAAGCGTGGGTTAAACTGTTAATGAAATTATAATTAAAACTTTTTCCCGCAAAAAACAGCAGTTATTAAAAATTATTAAGGGAGTTGTTAATAAGTTATTAAGGTGGTAAGTTGGAAAATTTTTGCAAAAATTAAAGACAAAACCCTTTCATTAAATATTTATTAACAGCCTTATTATTACTTTTAATTATATTTATATATACTTAAATACATAAAGAGATTATATGAAATTTTCAAGTCTTGAGGAAAACCTAAAGCATGGATTATTTATAGTCGGACATATAGCAGGAAAGAATCAGAATCTACCGATTTTAAATAATGTAATGATTGAAGCAAAGGATGGTAATATCAAATTCACTTCAACTAATTTAGAAATCGGAATCAGTAGCGTGATTAGAGGCAAGGTTGATCGAGACGGAAGTTATACCGTTGATTCAAAAATACTTTCCGATTACATTAGTCTATTACCAAACAAGAAAGTCGAGATAGAACAAAAGGACGACAAGATAGTTGTGGACTGTGAAAATTTCAAAACCAAGATCAAGGGGCAATCAGCAGAAGATTATCCATTAATCCCGACCATAGACCGAACTAGCGTCTGTCGAGTTGATGCCAATACATTTAAAAAGGCAGTTTCTCAAGTTGTTTTTGCAGCCTCAACCAATGAGACAAGGATTGAACTATCTGGAGTACTCTTTTATTTTAATGAAAATGAATTGACTTTAGCCGCCACCGACAGTTATCGATTGACCGAGAAAAAAATTCAAGTCACCAATGAGCTGTCGGAGGAGCACAGAAATAAAAAATTTATCATCCCCGCTAAAACCGTACAGGAAATTTATCGTGTACTATCCGGCTCCAAGGAAAACTTGGCTGATGAAAGTAATATATTGGAAATATATTTGTCTGAAAATCAGGTGTTGTTCGTTTATGGTACCACCGAGTTGATCTCGCGCCTGATTGAAGGCCAGTATCCGGACTACAAGCAGATTATTCCGACAGTTAGTAAGACAGTAGCTATTGTGGAAACAAATCAACTGGTGAAGGCTGTGAAGGCATCCTCGCTATTCTCCAAAACAGGCATCAATGATATAAATCTGGACTTCCCCAAAGAGACAAGGCAAATGATGATTTCTTCCGCCTCAGGTATGGCCGGTGAAAACATTACCGGTGTGGATGCGGAAATTATCGGCGAAGACAACGGCGCGGTTGTAAATTATCGATATTTATTAGATGGTCTTAGTAATATAGATGGTGATGTAATAAAAATTGAAATAGTAGATAATAATACCCCATGTATAATCCGTGCAGAAAAGGATGATAGTTATTTATATATTATAATGCCGATTAAACAATAGGTTGTTCGTATAAATATAAAAATTGGCATATTGTACGAAAACATTTTGCATAATAACGAGTTGTGCGAAATAGCGAAAAGCAAATCTTTATTAATTATTTTCGCTACGCTATTTTGGACCGGCATTACTCAAAATCTAAATAATATATTTATAAACTTATGACAATAAAAAAATACAGAATCATAGGACGGATTGGAATTTTGGTTGGCTTGTTCGGCGTTCCAATAGTTAACTTCATTAATTTATTCATTAAAGAAATGGGTGACTTATTTACCGCAGATCAAATCACCCTATTAAAATTATTTTCAGCTTTACTTGCCATACTAATTTATGCGGGTTTTGTTTATGGCTGTGTCGCTATGATGAAGGCAAAGGGTCAACCTTGGGCATTAGGGTTACTTGGATTTTTTTATATTCCCGGGTTGCTTATATTGATATTTTTTCCAGACAAAAATAAGGTTAAAACATAAAAATGCAATATTGAGCATTTGCTTTTCACTGCATCGCACAACAGCCGATATCTGCAAGGGCTAAAACCATATCCTAACTCACTTCGTTTCGTTAAGACGACAGATATCGACGACACGTTGGGGGAAGCGGCTATAAGCCAAAATATAAACTCATAAACTAAAAAAGTGTAATACAAAAATAGACCCAGAAGGGTCTATTTTTGGTTTTATACTTATTGAGTGATAGTGATATTTCTCTCTTCGCTTTTAATTGTTTCTCCGCCCCAGCTTTTTGCTTCGGCAAAAACGGTGTAGGTGCCGGTAGGCGGTGGGGATTGCCAGTTGTAGAGTGTGAACTCAAGACTGGTAGGGGCGAAGTTGGAGATTAAGACGTTTTTATCGGAGGTTTTGTAGTAGAGATTTATTTTGGAGATACTCTCAGTGTTGGTAGTGGCAAATTTAAACTGGAAAGGGAAGTTTTTGGCGCTGATACTTAAATTAGCTTCCGGCTCCAGCCAAGAAATTGTAGGCGGTGTGTTTTGAGCAGACTCGGTGAGGTTTAAATTTATACTGATTTTTTGTTCCGAGCTGTTGTCGATATCGTCATATACTTTTACCAACAAATCATGATAGCCGTTCGGTAAAAAGCTGATATTTTTTTCTAAAGCAAAAGGATAGGCACTGACACTGGCGATTAGATTGTTATCAATGTAATATTCCGCACGACCAACACCTCTTGGTGCGGAGGCGGAGATTTTTACTGATAAAGTCGGATCGATAATTATCTGATTATTGGCAGGTTGGTCAATAGTAAAGACAGGATTGTTTTCTGGCTTGTGCAGGTTATCCGATTCAGTCGGCGGAGTAGAGGTGGCTAATAGATTTTTCTTTTTTGCCCACGCTGTCACTGCGCTTTCCCATAAGACGAACTGTGGATCGTCACTTGGATTCTTTGGCGCCGGTCCACGAGGGTCATCTTTGTTTACATAATAAAGAATACTATGCGGCTGGCTGAAGTTTTTTTCGATAACATAACTGGCCGGAGTATATTCAGTAGCTAATAAATTTGAAGCTTTATCGATTTTCACCATTTCTGTGCCGGTTGCCGTACCGTTTAATACAGCCTTATTGGTTGATACCGGTTCGGGTGCTTTAAAAGATTCGACCGGGGTGTTGGCAAGCACTTTTTGCATATAAGCGTGCCAGATCGGCGCGGCAACAACACTACCATCTGCGCCTCTTTTCATTGAATCGTTGTTGCTGTTTCCTACCCAAACTCCAGTTACGATTGAAGGAGTGAAGCCCATTGTCCAAGCATCTTTGTAGTCATTAGTGGTACCGGTTTTTGCCGCTACTGGGCGGTCGCTTAGGGTTAAGAAATTACGGGCGCCGAAAACATAGGAACGTGCATTGTTATCAGATAAGATACTGGTGATTTGTCTGGTGACTTGAGGATCAAAAACTTTTTCTTCTTTTTTCTCATATTCCTCCAATGTTTTACCATTACGATCTTCTATTCTTAAAATCGGAGAAATCGGATGAATACTACCTTCGTTGGCAAAAGCGGTATAGGCATTGGCATGTTCAAGTAGGCTTACCTCACCACCGCCCAAAACCAGGGACAAGCCGAAACGGTCTTTATCTTTTAAGGTTGAATAACCAAGCTTGTTGGCCAAGGACAACACATTATCAATACCGGCTAAATACATAGTTTTTACCGCAGGAATATTTAAAGACCCAGCCAAGGCTTTGCGCATAGTTATCGGGCCGTGTTCATTGTTGTCATAATTGTGCGGCTCGTATTTTTTTGCTGCATCAGTAGAAAAATTAGTAACAACATCATATAGGATAGTTTCAGGAGTAAAGCCCTTGATGAAGGATGCTGCGTAAACCATAGGCTTAAAAGAAGAGCCTGGCTGACGAGGGCTGGTAGCGATGTTTACCTGCCCGTCGATATTTTCATCATAGAAATTTTTTGAACCGACCATAGCCAAGACCTGTCCGGTCTTTGGGTCGATGGAAACCAGGGCTGCGTTAGTGGCTTGATACTTCTTTTCATTGTTGGCAGTTTTTTCGGCGATTACCTCTTCAGCAATCTTTTGCTTTTCTAGGTCAAGAGTAGTGATGATTTTTAAACCATCTTGTTCAATAGTTTTTTCACCATATTTTTCTCCCAGAATTTCTTTGATATACATCACAAAATGAGGGGCTAACATCTGATCGGAAGGTTTTTTAAAAACTAATTCAGTCTTTTTGGCCTCTGTTGCTTGTTCGGTAGTGATATAGCCCTGAGTAGCCATCTGATCTAAAACATATTGCTGTCTTTTGATTAACAAATCTTTGTTTGGTCCATAGGGCGAGTAGCGGCTTGGTGCTTGAGGGATTGAAGCCAGAATTGCGGCTTCGGCCAGGTTAACGTCACGAACGCTTTTGCCAAAGAAGCGTTGGCTGGCAGCTTCCACACCATAGGCAGTGGCGCCATAGGGGATTTCATTCAAATATAACTGCAAGACCTCATCTTTAGAAAATTTTTGTTCCAAACGATAGGCTAGAATCAATTCTTTAGCTTTTCTGGTGTAGGTTTTCTCATTGGTTAAGATCGCATTTTTGACAAATTGTTGGGTGAGGGTTGAGCCGCCGGCCTTTTTACCAAACACCACATTAGTGACGACAGTACGGAATATGGCCCAAAGACTGAAGGCGCCATGGTTATAAAAATCTTTATCTTCGATTGCTACTGTCGCATTGCGTACATTTACCGGAATCTCGTTTAAGGTGACCAGGGTACGTTTCTGCTCGCCGGCGATTTCGTATAAGACAGTTTTGCCGGTGCGGTCGTAAATCTTGGTGCTTTGCGCCACTTGACGGTCCATCAACTTATTCGGATCCGGCAATCCTCGGGAAGCTAAAATAAACAAAAGCAGTAACAGGATCAATCCTGCACCAGCAACTTTCATCAAGAACCTAAGATTGAGAAATTTTTTGTAAAAAGGCTCATTCTTGTTTCCCTTGTTGCCGCCGCCCAGCTTGTTGGCAACAAAATATTTTTTATTATTAGCCCAGGCTGGTTCAGTTTTTCTCCTGTGACTAAGTTGTGGAATAGGCATAAAAAAAATTTAAAAATTAAAACTTGTCCTCGACCCCGATCGGGGATGCAGATTTAAAATAATCGCATATTATTAATATATTATACTGGGTTTTTGAGATATTTACAAAACCAAGCTCATTTAACCAAAAAGCAATAAGCGCGTCAAGTTATTGACGCGCTTATTGGTGAGGTTAATTGATTTTTTGCTAATTATTGGGTGAAAATGATTATAAGTTTACGATTACAAATATAAGAAAATAACTATGTATTAATCAATATGAAATTTTCACAAAATATGCCCACTCGTCCCTTCCTCTTGGATAAGAGGAAGGGACGAGCTTGTCCTCAGCTTGACTGGGGAATGGAGTTTGAAGTGCGGGGCCAGGGAACATTTTCAGTTGCTGTTTCAACCTCCATCAACTCCACCCCTAACCCTCCTCTAATCTTAGAGGAGGGGAACGAAAAGTTGGCAGTTTTATTTTTTGTAAAATTTGGCGGCTTGTTCTGGAGAAACGGAGTTAATTATTATGCCGGAATTCATTTCTACTCCTGCCCAAACACTGTCGCGCGGCTGGATTTTGAAGTAAAAATGCTGATCAGTGTTAGAGATTACTTGGTAGAAAGAAAAGTTGTAGGATAAGCCGATTCGGCGTAATTTAACCAAAACATTTTTGATGGCTTCTGCAATCGATTTTATTTCTTTAGCATTCAGCTTGGTAATGTTGTCGAGGTGTCGTTTTGTAAATATCCAAGCTTCATAATGATATTCACTAGCATAAGGCGCTAATACGGCGACTTCAGAATTCTCATAAATTTTTCTTTTGGAGCGCATTTCTTTTTTGATGATGTTGCAGTATGGGCAGGTATCATTGGCGGCCTTGTAATATTGCGCTTGAGTTAGTTCGTCTGAAACTTCCGGTGGCAAGATTTTGGTGGCAAATACCTGGGAATGAGAATGGTGCAAAGAGGCGCCAGCTTTTGAGCCGCTATTTTTAAAAATCAGAATGTAGTCGATTTTTTTATTTTCACTGATTTCCTTAGTTCTTTTTATATAGGTATGCAAAACCTGTTCAATTTTTTTTACGGAAAATTCTGCCATTTCTACGCCATGTTCCGGAGTTTCAATTATTACTTCCTGAGTGCCGTAAGCCTTGGGGTTGTTGAGGGTGACTGCCGGATATTTGTTTTTTAAAACCATCACCTCCCAATTGATTTTTCCGCCGATGTAATCGAGAATCAAGTTTTTCTCTATTTTTTCCGGACACAAAACACAAGAGCTGTTATTGTGAATAACAGACTGTTCCTGCACATCGCGCGGCCGCTTGGCTCGGCCAGGAGTGATGATGACGTACTTGTTTAAAAAGTAGTGTTTACGGAATTCGGATTTTGGTTTGAAAAGCATAGTTTAAATTTTTATGTCTTTATCATATCCGCCAACACCAGGTTTGCCGTCATTTCTGTTTGGTGCGGTTTTTATTTGTGGGATAGTAACTTCTTCAGCAGTCGGATGATTTGATTTATTTTCTTGTTCTTTTGCATTTAATTTTTCTTGTTCTAACGCTTTGTCTTGTTTGTCGAAAGCATTAAAAACAGCGCCAGTTGCAATTGCAGCGCCACCGACCAACATACCCTTTAAAAAAGTTCTTCTGCTAATAGCCTTTTTTTCTATATCTAATGCTTTTTGAACATTTTCCGGTACATATTTTACGTCCCGATTAATCGCACCGTTATGAACCAATTCTTCTCTATAACTTTCTTTCATAAATATTTTTATTGAATAAGTTATTTTTATTATAGCAGAGAGAAAGACTTAGAAGCAATAAAGGGAAAACATATTTTGTGCCTCCATGGTGTTTTCTATTGTAATGACAGATAAGTGAAGTAAAATAATATAAATTAAATACCACTTATTTTTTGATAATCAACCTGATCCCGAAACAAGTTCGGGACGCACTTTATAAAACGTGAAAAGCGTAACAAAAAGACCAGATTGCTCCGGCCTTTTAATAAAATCAGAAATAATTAATATAAATTATTTTTTGATTTTAAACTGATTGTTCACAAAATGCATTACATCTAGCGATGTATTTGTTTCTGGCAGAATGCCTGCAACCATCACGTTATTACCAAAAAGATTTTCGATGGTATCACCGATTTTACTGAACAGCTTCTCTTTCATCATCATCTTTGCCTCTGCCGAGCCGATGTAGATAGGCAAAAACTTTTTGTTGCCTAGGACAATCTCGGAAAGATCGGTAGGGATTTGATTTTTAAACTGTGCTGGAGTGTTGTTGTTCAGGACATAGAATAGTTTCAAATCCTTTTCTGCCAAGGCGGTTTTTACCGAAGCCATAGTGTTCAACCTTTCGAAAGTATTCACATTAACCAAATGGTAATTATCAAGCATTGTGCCAGTCGGCTCAAGAATACCGACGATAGTTACCTCTGGCAATCCGAAAAAGTTTTTTAATTTATCACCGGGTTTGCTGATGAGTTTTTCTTCAATCATCATCATTGCTTCATTGTAGCCGATAATGACTTCGTTGTTGGCTAAAGTATTTTTTCCCTCTTTGATTTTAATATCGCTGTCTAGCGTGTTGATGCTTAGAAACAATTTCGGATTGGACTCAGCAAAATTAATTTTTGATTCACCCGTTGTAATCAAGTTATTGATCTTGTTTGCCGCTACGGCTGAGACAGTGACTTTTTTCATCTCTTGATTTTCCATGCTAGAGCTGAATTTAGCGAATTGGATGAAACCGATCGTGAAGACAATCACCATGATCAGCGGAGCGATAATCGACAGATAATTTCTTTTGCCTGGTCGGAAGAAGCGGAGCAGTAAGGAATTGCCGACCACGGAAATGGAGCTCATTGCCATGGCCAGTCCTGCGAGCTCTGGTTTTAATACCAAGCCGAAAGACATAAAGACCCGTGCGGCAATCGGAATACCGATTACATTATAGAATAGGGCAAAGAACATGTTCTGTTTGATCTTGCTCATGGTTTCGCGGGCCAATTGGAAAGCGGTGACCACGTCGTTCAAATTGTCTTTCATAATGATTATGCCACCTGCCTCCATGGCAACGTCTGTGCCTGAGCCCATGGCGATGCCGACATTGGCTTGTGCCAAGGCGGGCGCATCGTTGATGCCATCCCCGACCATGGCAACCTTTTTGCCTGCGTCTTGTAATTTCTTCACCTCATTTGCTTTGTCTTCTGGCAAGACCTCGGCCAAAACATTGGTGATACCGACTTGCGCGGCGATTGCTCGGGCAGTGCGTTCATTGTCACCAGTAATCATATAGACATCAATGCCAAGTTTTTTAAGCTGGTTAACAGCGTTAAGAGAAGTTTCCTTGACCGTGTCAGCGACTGCGATAGCCCCGACAATGGCCTCTTTGGTGGCCAGAATCATTGCCGTTTTGCCCTGCTCTTCCAACTTCATTAATTTACGATTCACTTTGTCGATTGAAAGTCCTAGGTCAGAGGTAATCAATTTGCGGTTGCCAATATAGTATTGGGTTTGGTTAATTATGCCCTCAACACCATGTCCAGGGATAGCTTTAAAGTTTGTCACCTCTTCCAAGGCTATTGATCCTTCTTGAGCATAGTTATAGATCGCCTCAGCTAAAGGATGTTCAGATAATTTTTCAAGACTGGCCGCGATGGCGACCACTTCTTCCTCATCCAGCGAATTGAAGCTTAATACATCAGTAACCTCCGGTTTGCCTTTGGTAAGAGTGCCGGTCTTGTCAAAAATTACTGCATCAATGTGACAAGCTGCTTCCAATGGTTCTCCGCCCTTAATCAGGATGCCGTGCTCGGCGCCCTTGCCGGTGCCGACCATCAGTGAGGTTGGAGTAGCCAAGCCAAGCGCACAAGGACAGGCGATTACTATGACAGCGGTAAAGGCCATCAAGGCAAAGGTCAAACTTGCGCCTAGAAAGAAATACCAAACGACAAAAGTCAGTATTGCCAGAGCGATCACCGCCGGCACGAACCAGGCTGAAATACGATCGGCAAAGCCCTGGATCGGAGCTTTTGAACCTTGTGCTTCTTCTACTACGCGAATAATCTGTGCCAAGACTGTTTCACTACCGACATGGGTAACTTCAAATTCGAAACTGCCAGTCTTGTTGATGGTCGCACCGACCACCTTGTCGCCCACATTTTTTTCAACCGGCAAACTTTCGCCG
>LBWY01000002.1 GCA_000995135.1 Parcubacteria group bacterium GW2011_GWE2_39_37
GATTATCTTCTCCAAAAGGCGCAAGATTTTCAATTTGTTCAACTAATTGTTCGTCTAGTAAGGCGAAATCTAATTCAGCATCAATACTCAAGGTTGGCAAAAGATTCATTTGGCTTAATTGTTCTCCAGCCAACGAAGTAATCTCTTTGATAAAGTTATTCAAGTTATCTTGTCCGGCAATGCTGAAACCGCAGGCCGCAGCATGGCCACCGTATTTTTCTAAATTCTTATTCAAAGATTCCACCGCTTTGATAACATTGAATTCTTCGATGCTTCTGCCGGATCCCTTAATTTCCTTGTCGTTACCGGTAATGACAAGAGCAGGCAAATAGTACTTTTCCGATAGTCTGCCTGCGACCAGACCGATAATGCCTTCATTCCAAGGCTCTTTTGTCTGATCATAGATACTCGGGCTGACAGCAATCAGAATTTTTTGGCCGTTCGCTAAAGATTCTTGATTGATATCTTTGATTATTTCAAATACGATTTCTTCTGTTATCTTTTGTCGGTCAATATTGCGATTATTCAAATCGCGAGCCAATACTTCTGCTTCTTCCTTGTCCTTGGTAATTAGCAATTCATAGGCAGTGTTGGCATGGTCCATCCTGCCTGCAGCATTTAGCCGTGGTGAAATTTGAAAGCCGATATTCCAGCTGTCCAATTTTTTATCAGTATTGATTTTTGCCACACTGAACAATTCCTTCAAACCCACTCGGTTGGTTTTGTTCAAGATTTCCAGTCCTCTTTTTACCAAAACCCTGTTTTCTCCCAGTAGCGTTACACAATCCGCTATAGTCCCGATTGCGACCAGGTCCAATATTTTATTTTCCAGCTTAGTTTTATTCTGTGCTTCCAAGGTCGATCTCATAATGATCGCCAGCGCCAATTTTGACGCCACACCGACTCCGGCCAAATATTTGAAAGGATATTTCTCATCTGCCAAAACAGGGTTGATGATCAATGTATCCGGTAATTCACTCTTGTTCGGAGGCCCGACATGATGGTCTGTGATGATCACATCAACATTAGCTTTCTTGATATATTCGACTTCTTTCTTGTTTCTGATGCCATTATCAACAGTAATGATGAGTTTAACGCCAGAATTAATTATCTCGTCAATCGCTGGGATATTCAAACCATATCCTTCAGTAACTCGGTTTGGGATATAGACCTCTGCTTTTGCATGCAGACTGGTAAGCACGCTCCAAAGAATAGCTGATGAGGTTACGCCATCTGCATCATAATCGCCATAGACCACCATCTTATTGCCCGCTTTGATATGCGAAATGATCAAGGCAACTGCCTTTTCCATGTCGGTAAAAAGGAAAGGGTCATGAGAATACTTTTCATAATCAGCATCCAAAAAAGCTTCGATTTCCTGGGGTTCAATCAATCCGCGATTCTTTAATAATTGAAGTACGGTCTCGTTGTGCAGAGGAAATTGCTTTTTAAAGTCGGTACTGATTCTTGGCATGATCTGCCATTTCTTAGCCATATTTTGAATAAAAATAAATTAAACTCGTCCTTATTGCATGAATGCCGAGCCTACAGTCAAGATGACCATAGAAAAGATTACCACCAAACTAACAATGGTAAATAATATTTTTATTCTTTTTTTTCTTTTAGTATCGTTCATAGGAATTTTAAATTATACAATTTCTAATTTTTAACGTTTTAAAATTTTGACAAAAGTATCACTTGGAATATCCACACTGCCTTTGCCCATGGACATCATTTTCTTTTTTCCTTTCTTCTGTTTTTCCAAGAGCTTGCGCTTTCTTGAAACATCGCCGCCGTAAAGTTTTGCAGTTACATCTTTGCGCATGGCTGAAATTCTTTCTGCGGCAATCACTTTACTGCCAATTGCAGCCTGCAATTTAACTACGAACATTTGTTTTGGTAGGGTATCTTTCAAAACATTAACCACTTCCTTCCCCCTTCTAAAAGCTTCATCACGATAAACGATGGTAGATAATGCCTCGACAATATCTTCAGCAACCATGATATCCAGTCTCACAACATCTGTTTCTCTGTAATCGATGAATTCATAATTGATTGAGGCATAGCCAGAACTGATACTTTTCAATTTGTCATAGAAATCGGTCAGAATAGCACTCATCGGCATTTCATAATGCAGCACGGCTCTCATTTCTTCTAAATATTCTGTATTTTTGTAGACGCCTCTTTTTTCCTGAGCAAAAGTCATTATTGAACCGATATAATCTTTTGGCGTAACGATATCCATTTTTACCCAAGGCTCATTAATTTTAGTTATTTCATTCGGTTCAGGCAACATTTGCGGACTGCTGACAACAATCTCTTCTCCGCTTGTTTTTGTAACCCTATAAGAAACACTAGGGACAGTCACGATCAAATCCAGATTGTATTCGCGTCTTAATCTTTCTTGAAAAATTTCCAAATGCAGTAGGCCTAAAAAACCGCATCTAAAACCCAAGCCCAATGCCTGAGACTGCTCCGGTTCATAAACTAAGGCGGAATCGTTTAATTTTAATCTTGAAACTCCTTCACGCAACAACTGGAACTCATCGCCTTCTTTGGGGAAAATACCGGCAAAGACCATCGGCTTGGCCTCTATATAACCTTGGAGCGCTTCTACCTTGTCTATATCTTTTTGTAAAATCACCGTATCACCGACACGACATTCGCTGACATCTCGAAAACCGGTAATGATATAGCCGATCTCTCCTGATTTAAGCGATTCTTTAGAAAAATAATCCGGCTTAAAAATACCCACATCAATCGCCTCACTTTTTGCTGCGGTGGCAATCAGGTTGATTTTATCACCTTTTTTGATTTCTCCATCAACAACCCTGACATAGGCGACCACACCGCGATATTCATCATAGTTTGAATCAAAAATCAACGCACGTTCAAGCTTTTCCGGCTCGCCCTTTGGCGCCGGAATGTACTTGATGACGGCATCCAAGATATCGTTAACGCCCAGACCTGTTTTTCCGGAAGCGCTAATTATCTCTTCTTCTTTGCAGCCAAGCAGCTTGATTATTTCTTTTTTTGTCTTTGGTACATCTGCCGCAGGCAAATCAATCTTGTTCACTACAGGAATGATGGTTAGATTCTGTTCGATGGCCAGATAGAGGTTTGCCAAAGTTTGCGCCTGGATTCCCTGAGTGGAATCAACTAATAAAATAGCTCCTTCAACCGCAGCCAAGCTTCTTGAAACTTCGTAGCTGAAATCAACATGACCAGGCGTATCGATCAGGTTGAAGGTATAATCCTTATAGTTCATGGTAACCGGTGCCAATTTGATAGTTATACCGCGTTCCCTTTCCAGGTCCATCTTGTCCAAAACCTGTTCCTTCATCTTCCGTTTTTCAATCGTCCCGGTCAGTTCAAGCATACGATCCGCCAAGGTAGATTTACCATGGTCTATGTGGGCAATGATACAAAAGTTTCTAATATTATTCATAAATCACTAAATTTAAATCATCTGAGTCTCGCCCGCTGTAGCCTTTGGCGTAGGCGGGTGGTCGATAAGAGCTATAATACAAAAATTGCGTATATTATTCATAAGTTAGCTAAAAAAAGAATGCTGTTCAATTTCCAGCAAATCTTTTATATCTATCCAATATCTTACTAATTTTAATCCTTTTGGTCAACCGATAACTATTTTCCGATATTTTCTTAACTTAATTTATTAATTCTTCTCTTTCAAATTCAAGATCCCTTAGAAATCACGACTTTATTTGAATCGAAATATTCTTCCACCCTAATAAACGCTTCTTTTTTTAACAGATCAATGGTCTTTTTTGATTGATTCTTTATCAAAAAATCAATCTCAATCTCCAAGACTTTCTTGGTAACATCAATAAGCTTGCTGTCATTTTTAATCTCAATCGAGGTGCTTGATTTGATATGAGTAAATACATTGGTACTCATTTTCTTCCACGTATCAAGCAAGCCCACAGCTTCGGCGATTGCTTTGCCGTCTGATGCCGACAGATTCGAAGACAGAATGTAATGATAAACTTGATTCATGTGATAACATAAATCATTGGTATAATTGATTACTTTTTTTAGATAGATTTTATAAAATAGTCTTCTTAGTAGATTCATAATTTTAGTTTAAATTCCTCTAGCCTCTCCCTGGTCATCAGCTTGGATGGTTTTCCAGGGCAAGCGCCTTTTGAAGCCGTTCCAAAAGCTGTTAAGCTCTTCGCTTTTCAAGAGCGCGCAAATCAATAGATATACGAATAAGCCTGCAACGCCGGCAATCGCTCCTTGGAGAAATACGCCCCAAAGCTTGGTCATATCGACAAAAGGCCAAACAATCGACTTGGTCTGCTGGCTTATTGCTCCGCAAAAAATTGCGGCCGCTAAAAATTTTGTAACTGAGATAAAAATTTTGAATTCATCCAGACTGCCGACCTCTTTTCTTAAAAAGATCCATAACAGACTGAAATTGATCACATTAGCGATCGAAAATGCTAAGGCGATTCCTGCCACCCCAAGATATTTTGAAAGCCACAAAGACAGGACAATGTCAGAAAATACTGAAACTAGACCGATATAGAAAGGTTTTTTGCTGTTTTGTTTGGCATAGAACATCCGTACCAGCAAAGGGATGCTTGCTTGGGCAAAAAGGGAGAGCGAAAAATAACCCAATGTTCTGATAGTTAAAATAGTATCTTCCCAGTTAAAAAGACCGCTGCCCAAAACCACCCGAACAATCTGTGCCCTTAAAACTAAGAACAAAACTGTAGCCGGAATGATAAAAAATAAAATCTGCCTCAGCGTCCACGAAAAACTATTCACCAATTTTTGCTTGTCATTTACTTGCGCTGACAGGGTTGGAAAAACTGCAGTGGCAAATGAAATGCCAAAGATTCCTATCGGAAATGATTGCAGATTGTTGGCAAAATTAAAGACTGCTAATGAACCGGCGGCCAAGGTGGAAGCGATTGCCGTACTGACTAATAAATCGATTTGGGCAATCGCAAGGGAAAGGGTGCGTGGAATCATCATTCGGCCAACGCTTAGTATATTCTGATTTTTAAAGTTCAGCTTGAATTCGTATTTGAAACCGAGAGTATAAATTGAAGGCAGCTGGATTAACAGATGCATAAAAGCGCCAAGAACCACGCCCCAGGCAAGCCCATAGATACCGTATATGGGCACCAAATACAACGCGCCGACGATAATGCCGATGTTGTACATGATTGGAGCTAACGAATAGACAAAAAATCTTTTGAAAGATTGTAACACTCCGCCAAAAATACCGGATAAGCCAAGAAATAGTGGTGACAAGAACATGATGCGGCTTAATGCTACCGTAGATTTCAACTTTTCGGCGTCGAATCCCGGAGCAAAAAGTTTCATTAAGGGTTCGGAAAATATTATTGCCAATAAAGACAGGCCAACCAAAGCTAAACCCAGGATATTTATTATACTACTGGTAAAAGACCAGGCATTATTATTATTTTTCTGATCTTTTTCTTCGGATAGCAGCTTGGTAAAAAGCGGTATAAAGCCGGCTGATAAGGCGCCGAGGATTAGTAAGTTAAAAATCAAATCTGGAACTCTGAATGCCGCATAATATATATCCAATGTATCGCCAGCGCCGAATTCACCTGCAAGAATACGATCACGAAAAACGCCCAAAAGCCGGCTAACCAAAGAAGACAGCGCCACTAGTAGCGCTGCTGTAGAAATGCTGGATATCTGCCCATTAAAAAGCTTCTTTATCATAGCAACAAGTATTTATTTCAGTAAATTTTTTATTTTTCTTAAAATCAAAAGTTCTTCGTTGGTTTTGATCGCTAAAATATTTATTTTGCCAAGAAATTTAAGTTTTCTTTTTACTGTATCCAAGGTGATAGGATTGCCGGAACCGATAGCGCCAGTAAAAATAATTGCGTCAACTTTTCCTTCCAACAAAAACCAGTAAAAACTGATCGCTTTTACGAGCCTATAAATAAACAGATCAAAAGCTTTGGTTGCATCCGACTTGCCGGATGACATCTGACTAATCAATTCTTTAAAATTTTCCACTCCATCAACCAAACCTTTTATGCCTGATTCGTGATTGATCAGATTTTGGACGCCATCAATTTTTTGCTGATTTATTTCTCCGGGCATAATTTCAACTAACTTCAAGATTACTCCTGGATCGACATCACCGCTCCGAGTCATCATGACCAAGCCTTCTGATGGCGTATAACCCATTGTCGTTTCGATTGCCTTGCCATCTTTTATCGCAGTAACCGAGCAACCACCACCCAGGTGACAGGTGATAAAATTACATTTTTCTATCTTTTTTCCAATCTGTGTAGCCGCTTCGTTCATTACGTACTCATGCGAGGTACCATGAAAACCATAACGGTAAAGTTTATATTTTTCTGTAATTTCTTTCGGCAAGGCATAAATCTTCGCTATTTCAGGCATCCGATGATAAAAAGCCGTATCAAAGACAGCAATCTGCGTTATGTCCTGCATATAAGACATGGCAGTTTTGATCCCCAAAATATTATATGGGTTGTGCAGGGGCGCTAAATCATTGAATTTTTCAAGCTCTTGGATTTTGTTCTCGTCAATGATGATAGGCTCATAAAAAACACCACCACCATGGACAACCCTGTGACCAACCGCCTTGATTTCGCCCAGATTGATTATTTGTCGCAAAAGCTGCTTAAAGGCTTGCTCGTAATTTTCTACATCGGACAATTCATTCTCAAGCAATAAATTTTCATTTTCATCAAATACTTTATATTTGATCGAAGTTGAGCCTGCGTTGATGATTAAAAAATTTGCCATACTAACCGATTAAGATTCCTATATTATTTTCGCGATCAACACCTGCAGCATCGGCCTCGTCGGTATCGATATGCATATGCCAGTCATAATTATCGCGAACCTTAACCATGACATTTTCAAAAACAAGCGCTCTTGGACCGGGAATTCTTACTTTAACTAATTTACCGTGTTTTAAATTATATTTTTTGGCTTGCAGAGTCGATGCGTGGATATGACGATAGGCCAAAATTACGCCTTGCTTAAGAGCGACCTGACCTTTTGGACCAATTAGAGTTGCACCGGGAGTGCCTGCCAAATCTCCGCTTTCCCTGATAACTGGGTTTAATTTTAATTTAAAAGCCTCAGTTTTTGAAATTTCTACCTGAGTGTAATCCCTTATCGGTCCCAATATTCTCACATTTTCCAGAATGCCTGCTTTTGTTTTAATGCTGACCTTTTCATTTTCAGCAAATTCCCCTGGTTGCGACAAGGGATGAAAAACGGTTAATTCATAATTTTTACCAAATAATTTATCAACATCTTTTCTTGATAAATGTACATGATGAGCGGAAACTTCCACTTCCACTTTGATATTTTTTTTCTTGGTCATATTTTTGTTTATAAACCTATTTGTTTATGTGTCAACAATCCGCTTTGGGCGCCGTATTTCTTGACTACCGACGAAGCGTTCAGCGCAGCCATTTTTAAAGCCTTTTTTATGTCACCAGTGCGGTACAGGCCTGCGGCAAAGGTGGAGCCGAATGCATCGCCCACACCAACGGTATTCAAACTTACCTTATTTTTTATAGCTGGAATATGGAAAAAATTATTTCCATCGAAGGCGGTCGCTCCTTTTTCGCTTTGGGTGATGACAACTATTTCAGAACCCCAGCTTTTTATGATTTGTAATAATTCTTCCGCATTATCAAATATGCCTGGATTGCAATTTTCTGATGTTTTATCCGAACACACCAATTCCCTCGCCTCATCGATATTTAAAATCAAAATACCGGTCTTAGCTAAATATTTACTCAAGGCGGATTTGCCCGCATTCAGTTGGATATGACCTGGATTCCAAGCGATTTTTACATTTTTTAAGGAAAAAACCTTATCCAGAACACCCTTCCAATCCATTGACAATGAGGTTAGATAAATGTTTTTAGTATTTTGCAAACTTTTTAGATTGGTATCGCCTATCTTCAATTTTGAATTAGCGCCTCTAATCGAAAAGGTGATATGTTCTCCATCTTTATTAACAATAATTGGAGTATAACCGCTTGCTTCATCGGTAATTTTTTGAATCAAACTGACATTAACTTTTTCTTTTTTAAAATTTTTTACTATAGACTCTCCTCTGCTATCATCCCCAATAGCAACCAAACAAGCTGTTTTTAACCCTAATCTGGAAAATGCGACCGCAGCGTTTGCTGCACCGCCACCGAAGCCGGAAAAAGCTTTGTTTACCTTTATTTTGGCGCCATATTCAAAGGCCAGTAATTTCTGCCTCAAAATATCCTTTTTGTTATCAAAAAGAATGCCTTCGTCGGTAAAAATCATCATATCTTCGGTTGCACCACCGATGGTTATAAAGTCATATTTCATAAAGTATACTTAATTTCTTTTTAAATTATAACATTAAACAAAGATAAAAAAAAGCGCTTAAATCAATTCGTTTAAGCGCTTTTAAATCTATTTTAACTGGTCAAGTTTTTTATTCAATCCCTCCCTATCTTCTTTGCTGATCAAATAAATACTATCATTTTCTGCATTTTTAGCGTAATACATTTCTTTGCCATTGTCATTGGCCACCATTACAGTACTGTTTATGCCTTCACCAGTAGCCTGAACAATGACTGAGCTCTTGTCTAAGCCGGTGGGAAGAAAATCCTGTTCAGGAATTTCATTGGCTCGCAGATTGGAAACTAACTCAACAATTTTTGTAACTTTCTCTTTATTCAATTTTACAGCACCGGCGAACCACTCTCCATTCTTCTTTTCAATGCTATATTCCGCGTCTTTTAGCTGGATTCTGAGCTTATTGATTTTCTCCTTGTCAATTGAGACAATGGTTTCGTCCCGCCATTCCACTCCCTCGAATGCAGAATTCAAATCCACACCGATAATTTTATATGTTTCCGCCGAATTCGCTCGACTTACATACGAGCCATCTGTTGGCTTTCCGATAATGAAATCTAGGAGCAAATTTTTACCATTATATAATTTGACTTCGGTTCCATTTTTGCCGGTATTAAAAACATCTTTCTTTTCTTTATTATTGCCCACCAAATCAACATCAGAATTTTTTGCCTCGTCAAGGCGCTCTAGCGCAAGAGAAATCTTGGATGGAGAAGCCTTAAAATCTTTCTTGCCCTGCACCTGCCAAAGATCGCCCTTTTTCAAAATTGAAATATTATTAACTTCAATTTTATCGATATTTTCTGTTTGCAGTTTGGCAAATAAATTCTCCGGCTTAAGCGAATCCTGACGCAACTTCTTAATCGGGCCATTGTATAAATATCCGGCAACGATTAATAATAATAAGATAATACCTAAAACAATATTTTTTTTCATAATTACTACTTTAAATTTTGCTCAATTATTTCCATTAAATCTTTTTTATTCTGCATGCCTTCTAGGCGCAAGACTTCATTGCCTTCAGCATCCAAAAAAATAGTGAGCGGTACCTTTTTAACATCATAGTTTTTTAGAACATCTTCATGTTCATCGAAATCATATTCTTCGATTTCAAGCTGAGGAAAAGTCTCGGATATTTCTACCCAAGTTTTTCTCATTACGATGCAATCTGCGCACCAAAGTGCTGTAAATTTAATGATTTTCATTATGGTCATTCTTCTTATGGCTTTTTTTACGCCTTGCAGAATACCTGAACAAGCCGAAACCAACCATTGCGATGGTCAAGCCAAAAACATTCAAATATCGTAACAATTGTTTCTTGTTTTCTACCAACTCAGCTGTAAGAGGATGACTAGAAACACCTTTTGCTCGAATTGAGATCAAATCCTGGTCCAAGCTCAAGCTGTCGACTAGATTTTGAAAAAAAGACATATTATCACCCATAGTTAAAAAATTATCACGCAAAAAGTCGCTGTCGGCAACTACGATAATCCTGGAGTTTTCAACTGTTTTATTACTGAAAGGACTTTTCAGCTTGCCTTCTATAGAAGCCGCCAAGTCATACTGATTTGCAGACTTGTTTTCATAATTTTGTTGCGGATTCAAATTAAAACTGTCTTTTACAACCCAAGCCTTATTAGTAGATTTTAATAAAGCTGTATATCTGCTTGCAGCGCCCTCGGTTTTTTCAATGCTGCTTGCCCAGGGCAAGGTCAAGGATTCAAGCTTGGCTGTAGCTACATTTTCCTGATTAAAGCCGCCCTTCAAGACTTTCGGCCAAAAAGGATAATTTATATTAAAAGTAATGAAACCTTGGTTAAATGAAGCTATGCCCGAAGAGACATCCAGAACCAAATTATCGTTAAATTTCACCCCGTAGCTATTTAATAATTTATTCAAATCTGCCTCGTTCTTTTCGGCTGTCAAATTACTTTCAACCTTAACCCCATCCGCCATTACCAATAATGATCCGCCGTTCATAACAAACTCATCAATTTTTTTCAAATCATCTTCACTAAACTTTTCTTTCGGACCGGCGATAACCAAGGTCTTCATATTCTTGTCCAAACTCTTCTCCTTGGATAAATCAATAAGGCGGACTTCGTATAATTCTTGCAAGCCTCCATAAGCCTTGTTGATTTCATTCTCCAAACTCAATGTACCATTACTGGTTACTATACCGACGATCGGCGTAATTTTGGCAGTAAGTTTTTTTATGTTTGATGTTATCGTATATTCAAGATTATTGGTATTCTCGACCACTGGAATAATTTCTACCTTGTCCGCGTGCTGTATCTCAAGACCAAGATAACCGTTTACAACCTGGAACTTGTCTTTTTCCATGACATTGAATTGCAGCTCCGGTATTCCCTTCTGTTGCAATGCCTGTTTTAAATCTTTATCATCTTTCGGGTCGATGAATTCTACTTTTATTTTACCTTTTGAATAATTCTGGTAGCCATCCAAAATATCCGCTACCTCTTGGTTCAAATTGAGATATTGGTTCGGCAATTCCTTGCTGAAATAGGCTTTTATACTAACGATATCATCCAGATTTTTAACTAATGACTTGGTCACATTTGAAAGTGAATAATCTTCATTTTTTGTCAGATCAAATCGATAAAAAATTTGATAAGAAAAAAAGTTAACCATTACCAATATACCAATAACAATCGAGATGACCATTCCTAGGCTAGCCTCATTTTTGAATTTTTTAAATTTATTTAATATTTTCATATATTTATTTCCAAGATCTAGTTTCAATTACTTTAGTATTTAACCATAAAAAAATAAAAATGAAAGATAAATAGTAAACCACATCTTTCGTATCGATAACACCTTTTGCAATATTATAAAAATGACTGCCCAAACCAAGGAATTTCATAGTTGGCAGGGCAAACTGTGGGGCGCCATTCAGGACAAAATCTGCTCCGATAATAAAGAAGGCGAAACTAACGGACAGCGCAAGAATAAAGGCAATGATCTGGTTTTTCGTAAGACTTGAAATAAACAAGCCTAAAGATATATAAGCACCTGCCATAAATAGCGCACCTAAATACCCCCCGACGACCGGTCCCCAATCAAGGTTTCCCAAAGAACTAACAGTAAGCGGCAAGGAAATGGTAAGCAATAATGCTGAGGCGATGAATAGCAAGGCCCCTAAAAATTTTGCCAATACCACCTGCCAGTCTGTGACTGGCAAAGTCAATAGCAATTCGATCGTACCGCTTTTCTTTTCTTCCGCCCAAAGCCTCATGGTAATTGCAGGAGTCAAAAACAAGAACAACCAAGGCAATAGGTCAAAATAGTTCCTGAGACTTGCCTGATTAACCATAAAGAAGGTATTGAAAAAAAGCCAATTACCAACCACTAAGAAAATTCCAATAAAAATGTAGGCGATAGGAGAATTGTAATAATTCTGAAATTCTTTTTTAAATAACGCGTATACGGTTTTAAAATATTTTTTATCCATATATTTATTTTGTTAATTCTCTAAAAATATCTTCGAGGCTAACACTCTTTCGATTGAACTCCAAAATGCTCCAGCCAGATTCCATGATAGTCTTCGACAATTCCTCTCGCAGATCAATTCCATGTCTGCCTTTGATCTCGTAACCGTTAATATCTTCCGCTTCTGAATCCACCAGTTCAACCCTGGTTATATTCTCCAACTGAGCCAATTTTTCTAATATTTTATCTATTTCACCTTTGATTTTTACATAAATCAACTCTTTATGACTGGCTTTCTGAGTTAATTCATCTGGCGTGCCTTCGCCAACAATTTTACCGTTATTAATTATTATAACTCTGTCACAGGTTGCAGAGACCTCTGAAAGAATATGAGTTGAAAAAATTACCGTTTTTTCTTGACCGATTTTTTTAATCAGGTCTCTGATCTCAACAATTTGATTCGGATCAAGGCCAGTGGTCGGTTCGTCAAGGATGAGAATATCAGGTTTATGAATGATTGCCTGAGCCAGACCGACACGTTGTCGAAATCCTTTTGACAATTCATCAATCGGGCGGTGAAGCACTTTCTTGAGACCGCAAGATTCAACGACTTCTTTGATCCTTGCAGAAATTTCATCTTTTTCGATACTGCGAACTTCGGCGATAAATTTTAAATATTCCGCAACTGTCATTTCATCATACAATGGCACGGTTTCGGGGAGATAGCCGATTCTGGCACGAGTTGCTAATGAATCTTTGTCTACATTTATACCGTCGATTTCTACAGAGCCGGAAGTAGACGGCCAAAAGGAGGTGATAATTTTCATAGTTGTGGATTTCCCAGCGCCATTGGGGCCGAGAAAACCCAAAATTTCGCCTTTTTTCACCGAAAAACTAACATGATCAAGCACTTTTGCGTGATCGAATTTTTTTACCAAATCTTTTATTTCTATCATACTTTTCAAGTTATAATATTTTTTATTATAATTTAAAATTTTGAAAACATTCCAGGATAGTCAAAATTATTTAAATTCATCGAGGACAACTATCTTATTAAATATCTTATTGCCTCTTTGTATTTTTAAGCCGATTCTATCACCGGGTTTATATCTTTGGGTGATAGAAATTAAGGTATTCTGGCCCTCAACTTTTATGCCGTTTATTTCAAATACAATATCACCATCAATGATGCCTGCTTTTTCAGCAGGTGAACCTGTTGTAACGGAAGCAAATCCAGAATTACCTGAGTTTACCCATGCCCCCTGTTGGCGGGTTAATTTTTTTTCAAAAGCTGTCTGTTCGTCAAGCATTAAATATCTGATTCCGACTCTTGGTCGAATGATTCTGCCATTCTCCTTGGCGCTCTTGATGACTGTTTTAGCATCATTTATCGGAATGGCAAAACCGATGGATGAGCCAGAAGAATCTGTGGCAACATTGACACCGATCACCTTGCCATTTAAGTCTATAAGCGGACCGCCGGAATTACCCAAGTTGATCTGTGCGTCCGTCTGAATGACATTGCCTAATGATTCTGAGTTTCCGGTTTGGTCGCTCGCCACGATACTGCGGTTCAAACCGCTGACAATCCCCTTGGTAACTGAATTCTGGTATAATCCCAGAGTATTGCCGATTGCGATAACTGCTGTGCCTGCTGATAACTTATCGCTATCGCCAAGTTCAACAAACGGCAAATTTTTGTCAAAAATTTTTAACAGTGCTAGGTCGTTCAAAGGATCCTTGCCAATGAGTTGAGCGTAATACTGTTTGCCATTATTTAAATATATCTTATACGAACCATTTTCTTTCTCCGTATTGATTACGTGCTTATTAGTAATAATCAGACCGTCACTGGAAATTAAAAATCCCGTGCCCGCTCCCTTTTTTACGTTCTCGTTTCTAATGGTAATATTGCCAGTATTAACATCCATGATTTGCGTAGGTTGTGTTTCATAAACAGTTATACTTACCACAGCCGGGCTAACTTTCTTGATTGCTCGAATGGTCGCTTCTTGTTCGTCAAGGCGTAAAATATCTGCCACCAAAGGTTCTGCTGTCTTGTATGCAAAATCCTTTAAATTTAACCCAAGCCCAATGCCTGTGAACAAAACAAATAACAAGATTATGATTTTTTTATCCATATTTTAAAAATTTATTTTCTTCATCGTCATCACTTCCTCGAGGAGCGCTAAAATCAACGTACCTAATGTTCGACCGCTTGCTTTTTTTCCTTTCCACCCGATCATCCGCCCTCAAGAGCATTAAATCGTTATAGCTACGGCCATTTTTTTCTAAAATTTTCGTCACCATCTCAATAAACATCGGGCTGGCGAATGGTAATCTTTTTTCTGGAGCAATAAGAGGGTCGAGCTGTTCTTTGACCTCAATCAAAAAACTGACAAAAAGTTTTTCCGCATTTTTAAACTCCTCCTTTTCTAGGCATTTCTCGACTGCACTTTCCAAAACCGCTTCCATTGATTCAGGATTTTTAAATAAATCCAATTGGATCTCTTTCATAATTTGTTTAATTTATCGTTTCTTGGAATCGTCGATTTGTTTCTTCAATTTCATCTAAATATTTTTGTTGTTCGGCTTGCTTCAAGGCTTTGATCTCTTTGGTGATAATGCGAATGCCGGGTATCCAGCGGTTTATTTCGTTATTAGAAACCTGTTTCAGATCCAGATAATAACCCGCTTTTAAATATTTGGCCAAGACTTTTCTATAATAAAGATAAGAGTCGGTATCAATTTTGTCTTCTAGTAATTTCTGAATTACTGACTTCAAATCCTCTTTTTCAGAATCTGATAATTCACCAACCGCACCCATAAGTAATTGCTGGAGGTTTTTCGCTTGCATTGTATTATATCCCTAATGATTCTAATAATTGGCGTTGTTTGCGATTAAGATTGGTTGGGGTTTTAACGACAACTTTTATTATATGATCACCTCGACCATGGCCATTAAGCTTTGGGACGCCTTTGCCTTTAAAGATAAATTCTTTGCCAGATTGAGTGCCTTCAGGAATTTTAATTGTAAATCTACCATCAATCCCCTCCACTTCAATTTTTGTTCCAAGCGCTGCCTCTACCATACCGATCTCAACTGAAGAAAATAGATTATAAGCATCCCGTTTGAATACTTTGCTCGGATTGACGCGCATTTGTAAATACAGATCACCGGCAGGACCGCCATGGCTTCCAGCCTCGCCTTGACCGCTGAGACGTATCGTCTCTCCGTTGTTTATTCCAGCAGGGATTTTCACTTTGAAATTCACTATTTTTTTATGTACGCCGGATCCGCCGCATTGCGTACACTTTTGGCTATATTTTTTTCCTTCTCCTCTGCAATCAGGACAGACTGCCTGTGTTTGAACATTACCCAAGATTGTTCTTTGCACACGAATTATTCTACCTGTGCCTTTGCAAGTTTCACAAGTGTCTATTTTACTGCCAGGTTCAGCACCATTGCCATGGCACTTTTCACAAGTTACTGTTTTATTCAAACTGACTTCTTTTTCCACACCAAAAACCGCCTCATTAAAATCAATGGTCATCGTAACTTCGATATCGTTACCCTGTCGAGTCTTGCTGCCGCCCTTACTGCTGCCGAAGCCGAACATATCACCAAAACCGCCGAAAATATCTCCCAGATCATTCAAATCGAATTCATAATTGCCATTCTGTCCTTGAGAGAAACCGCCGAAACCGCTGAAGCCGCCACGAGCCTGATCAAAGTTCGAACCGAATTGATCATACTGGGCACGCTTTTTCGGATCGCCTAACGCCTGATAAGCTTCATTGATTTCTTTGAATTTTGCTTCGTTGCCGGTCGGTTTATCAGGGTGATATTCATGAGCCTTCTTTCTGAAAGCTTTTTTTATTTCTTCATTGCTTGCGTCCTTACTGACTCCGAGAATTTTATAGTAATCTTTTCCCATTAATTTATTTTATTGCATAAAGTGTCGCATAGCGTTTTAAAACGATATGCGTTATACGTTACGAGTTGCCGTGAATTATTATCCCTTAAATCCTATTTCCTTTTCAACTTCTGGAGCCTCTTCTATTTTACCATATTTATCCTCATATTTATTAATGACTTCCGACATTAATACAGCCATATGTTTGAAATGACTAGGATTAGTAATTACCTTGCAGACTACCTTGCCGGTAGTTCCAGCAATAGTTAAAAACATCAAATGAAATTCATCCTTATTAGGATTATCTACTTGAATTTCGTTTGCATATTCGGCTCCAGGAATCTTGTCAGTTATTTTAATTTCTGGTGGAGGTTGTAGACGTGTCATATTTTTATTTTTCCAAATCCAGAAATAGATTTAGAAATTTATTTAACTACTTCACCCTCAACTGGCTCTTCTTTATCCGGCCCTGCTTCGGTCGCACCATCCTCGGTCTTTGGTTGCCCTTCTGCTCCTCCTTGCGCGGAATACATTGCGGCGCCGATTCTTTGAGCAACAGCGGAAAGATCGTCCATCTTTTGCTTAGTTTCCTCAGTATTTTTTGACTCTTTTGCTTTTTTTAGCAATTCAAGTTTTTCTTCAAGCTCTTTTTTGTCCTCTTCTTTCATTTTTTCACCTGATTCTTTCAACAGCTTGTCAGTAGTAAAGATTACAGAATCTGCTTGATTCATAATTTCTGCTTCTTCTTTTCGTTTCTTATCCTCATCAGCGTGCATTTCTGCTTCTTTTTTCATTTTTTCAACTTCTTCTTTTGATAAACCTGATGAAGAAGTAATGGTAATCTTCTGTTCCTTGTTCGTCGCTTTATCTTTGGCTGTTACGTGCAAGATTCCATTAGCATCAATATCAAAAGCAACTTCAACTTGCGGTACTCCTCGTGGGGCTGGTGGCAAACCATCTAAAATAAACCTGCCTAAAGACTTGTTGTCGGCAGCCATCGGTCGCTCGCCTTGGAACACATTGATTTCCACACTAGGCTGATTGTCAGCCGCAGTAGAAAATACTTGTGACTTTGATGTCGGTATAGTGGTATTACGTTCAATTATCGGAGTGGCTACGCCGCCCATGGTTTCGATACCTAATGTCAATGGAGTAACGTCTAATAATAAAACGTCTTTCACGTCTCCTTGTAAGACACCGGCTTGCACTGCAGCTCCCATCGCAACGACTTCATCGGGGTTTACACCAAGGTGGGGCTCTTTGCCAAAGAATTCTTTTACCTTTTGTTGGACTAATGGCATTCTGGTCATACCTCCGACCATCACAATTTCTTGTATATCGCCAATACTGATTCCTGCATCTTTTAAAGCTGCCTTTGTCGGTTCCAGTGTTTTTTCTACCAGATCCATAATCAATGATTCAAGCATTGCACGGCTGAATTTAATCACTAAATGTTTTGGGCCGTTAGCATCCGAAGTGATAAATGGTTGATTAATTTCGGTTTCAGTAGCAGTAGATAATTCGATCTTAGCTTTTTCTGCCGCTTCTTTGATTCTTTGCAAAGCCAAAGCATCCTTGCTTAGGTCGATGCCTTGGTCTTTTTTAAATTCTTCAATAATCCAATTAATAATTCTCAAATCAAAATCATCGCCTCCCAAATGGGTATCGCCATTAGTTGATTTTACTTCAACTGTATCTTCAGACATCTCCAAAACGGAAATATCGAAAGTACCACCACCTAGATCATAAACAGCGATTCTTTCACCTTTTTTCTTATCAAAACCGTAAGCCAATGCCGCTGCGGTTGGTTCATTGATTATACGTTTAACTTCCAATCCAGCGATCTTACCGGCATCTTTTGTGGCCTGTCTTTGTGCATCATTAAAATAAGCCGGCACCGTAATAACTGCTTCGGTGATTTTTTCTCCCAGCTTAGCTTCAGCATCAGCTTTTAACTTTGACAAAATCATTGCGGAAACTTCTTCCGGTGAATATTCTTTGTCACCCAATAAAACCTTTACGCCATCTCCTGATTTGACGATTTTATAAGGCATGATATTCAAATCTCTTTGCACTTCTTCGTCTTCAAATCGTCTACCGATCAAGCGTTTGATCGAAAAAACGGTATTGGCCGGATTGGTTACAGCTTGTCTTTTAGCGGTTAAACCGACTAGCCTTTCTCCCGCCTTGGAAATAGCAACGATTGATGGAGTTGTGCGATTTCCTTCAGCATTTTCTAAAATTTTCGGCTGACCACCCTCAATGATCGCCATTGCGGAATTTGTTGTTCCTAAATCGATTCCTAAAATTTTTGGCATAATATTTATAATTATTAATATTTAATTATTAAATTATCTTTGGCTATATTGTTTGCAATACAGCCATCTATAATATAACGATTATTTCTTAGTTTCAATCTTAATGGTTTTTGGCTTGCTCTCGGTGGCTTTAGGAATGGAAACTTTTAGCACTCCTGCCTCCGCTACCGCGCTTGCTTTGTCACCCACTACATGGGTAGGCAATGGGATACTGCGGTAGAAACTACCACGGCGGATTTCTTTGCGGTAATAATTCTTATCCTCAACCTCACTTTTCTTTTCGCTCTCTCCTTTGATCGTCAAAATATCGTTCTCAATGGAGATATCAACTTTTTCTGGATCGATGCCGGCAAGTTGTGTCTCGATGATGATATTGTCCTTGTCTTCATACATATCAACAGCAGGCATAAAACCACCTTGCATCATCCTACTGGAGGGTACGGTAGGTAAGAATTCTTGAAACATTTTATCCATTTCTTCGAATGGCTCGAGAAACGGAGTCCATTTTATTAATGCAGACATATTTTTTCTCTCTGCAAGGCTGTAATTTCCCTGCAGAATTTATTAATTAACATGCAAAATTATATATTTCCATAATGAACTGAAAATTAAGTATGTTCTTCTGTTTTTTTATCTTTATATTCATAAACAATCACTTTTGCCGGAGAAATAACCTTGTCTTTAAGCTTGTAGCCGGATTTCATCTCTTTGGCAACCGTATCATTCAATTTTTTATCATCCGTCATCACTTTATCAATCGCTTCCATAATGCTGTGATCAAATTTCAAACCAAATGTCTCAATTTCTTCCACACCCAATTGACTTAAAACATCCTTGAATTGACGGATCACATGCTTTACTCCCAGAAGCCAGCCGCTTTGATCTAACTCGGAATTTATATGATTTAATGATATTTTTAAATTATCATAGACGGGCAGGATCTGGTAGAGCATATTCTCATTTGCATATCTGACAATTTCAATTTTTTCTTGTGCCGCCTGCTTCATCAGATTTTGGTAATCTGCCAATGCTCTTTTGTATTTATTTTCAATTTCCTCACATCCTTGGGTAATTTTTTCTTCAGCGTTAACTTTATTAGATATTGCCTCATCATTTTTTATCTTTTTCTTTTGCTGGTCTTGCTCGTTGTTTTTTTGTGACTGCATATTTAAGATTTATTTATATAATCAATTATTTTAGCTTAATTTATTTTTTATAAAATTTATCAAGGCGATGTTCTTCTCGTAGTTCATCCTGATCGGACCAAGTAGGCCGAACATCCCGATATGACCTTTGTGCTTATAGCGGACAACGATGGTTGAACAGATGGGGCTGAATGGATTTTTTGAACCTAGAAAAATTTGCGGTTCAAAATCGATATCATCAAAAACTTTGTCAATTATTTCCTCCATCCGATCAATAATTGCTGAAACATCATAAATCATGGTCGGAGAAAATTCTGGCTGAGATAGGAAGTTTGCAATGCCGGTGTAATAAAGATTGTGTCGATGAAAGGCCCAAAATACTGCCGTATTGGCTATTTCTGCCAAGGCCTTGGCTGTTTGCTTGAAACTTGCCTCATCTTTTTCATTAAGTATTTCTTCCAGTGCTTTAACTTCCTGCTCTGACAACTTTTTTGCCTTGATGTTTTTTAAATAATATTCATAAGCTTTCTCGGTCGGGATTCTGCCAGCGGAAGTATGTGGCTGAATAATATAGCCATCGTCTTCCAGGTTTGCCATTTCATTTCTGACTGTTGCCGGTGATACGCCTAATTTATATTTGTTAACCAAAATTTCAGAACCGACAGGCGTTCCGGCTTTTACATGCTCTTTGATTACGGCAAACAAAATTTGTTCGGTTCTTTTTTCCATATTCCTATTTTATTATATCTAGCACTCACCTGTCAAGAGTGCTAAGAATGTATTAATTTTATTTTATATTAGCAAATAAAAAAACTAGCAGCTAGCTAGGTTTTTTTATTTTTGGGCAATTAGATTTTTGGAACGGAGCTAGTGGAAGATGCTTTTGATCTATCTGAGAAATACCAAGACAATACCTCTTGTGCAACCGGTACTGCTACTGTGCTTCCCTCCTTGCCCTCTTCAATCAAGACAGTAAGAACTATTTTCGGATCATTATACGGCGCGAAGCCGGTGAACCAAGCATGGGGATTCTTTTTGCTTGACCATTGCGCTGTACCGGTTTTACCGGCAACAGCAACTGGAACTGTCTGTAGGCTCCTGGCGCTTCCTGCGATAACCGTTTGTCTCATTCCATCACGAACGATTTCTAGATTAGATTTCTTAACAATATTTTCTCTGACTATGTTCGGCTCGATATTCTTGACCTCCACCTCATCCCCGGATAATATCTTTTTTACCAGATGTGGCTGAAAAATCTTGCCTCCATTGGCAAAATAGGCTGTAAATTGAGCAACCTGCAAAGGAGTTGTAATCAAATCTCCTTGACCGATCGCCAGATGGTAAGTATCACCTATGTACCATTTTTCTCCTTTTACCGACTCTTTCCAATCCTTGGTAGGCAAAAATCCTTTTGCCTCTCCCGGCAGATCAATTCCTGTCTGCTGCCCCAAGCCGAACAACTTACCATATCTGATTATGCGATCGACACCCAAGCCTTGGAAGTTATCCAAACCGCCACCGATGATATAAAAAAAAGTATTCACTGATTCTGCGATCGCTTTTTTTACGTTGGTCATGCCATGACCGCCTGCTTTCCAGTCAGGAAAAAACCACTGATTGATTCTGATACCGCCCGAACTAAGAAAAGCTGTCGATTCATTGATTATCCCTTCCTCCAAAGCTGCGGCAGACATAATAGGTTTAATTGTTGAACCAGACGGGAATTCACCGCTTACCGCCTTGTTAAAAAGCGGCCGATTCGGATCATTGATCAATTTCGAGTACTCTTCACGACTAATGCCTTTGGCAAATAAATTATTATCATAGCCTGGTAGGTTGACCATAGCCAAGATTTCTCCATTTTCCGGATCCATGGCGATAACTGAAGCTTTGCTTAGATTATGCTTGTCTAATGTCTTTTGGGTAACTTCTTCAATTTTATTCTGCAATTCGACATCAAGTGTTAATACCAGGTTATTGCCGTCTTGAGATTCTGACTTACTGATTATTTTCTTCTCCTTGCCCATAGCATCTACCTCAATCTGCTTCTTACCATTTATACCCTTCAATTCATTCTCCCAAAAGTTCTCGATACCGATCTTACCGATGTAATCAATGGCGATATATTCATCACCGACTTTATCCAATTCTTTTTCACTGATTTTGCCGGTATAACCGATTACATGAGATAATGATTGTGCAGAAAGCAGATATTCTCTCCTGACTTTGTTTGACAAGACAACGCCTTTCCAGCCTGTTGCTTCCAGATGAAGTAGTAAAGCTTTTTCATATTCGATATTATCATCGATAAAAAGCGGTTCAAAGGATTTTGCAGAACCTGGCTTTATCTTACTTAAAAGGTTTTTGATATATTGCTCTACTTCTTCTTTTGATTTTGGACCGTTTTTTATTTTATCCAAATCGTCACCCTTAATTCTGATTTCCCCTAATATCTCGCTTACCCTTTTGATAATAATGTCTAAGTTGTTCGTATCTTTTGGCAAATCGGCTGGTATAAAATACAACAAAAAATTAGCTTGGTTTCTGACCAATGGCTTTAAGTTTCTGTCATAAACAATGCCTCGTTTCGCTTCGATCCTTTCAATTCTTATCCTGTTACCCTCAGCCATCTTGTAATAATATTCTCCTTTAACTATCTGCAGCCAAGCCGAGCGCATGATGATGATAAGAAAAAACACAAACAATATTAAAGCAAGCTTTCTCAATTTGGAAAAATCAAAGGTTCTGCCCACTGTTTCCCTGCCGGATTGATTCATAATAAACGAATCTTCAGTCCATCCAAGCCGATAAGAACTCTGGATTCCGCCCTTTTTTATATTACCGCTTTTTATAACGAATGGGTCACTTGAATTCCTGCCATTTTCTTTAAATTTCATATTCTTTTTTCTTTATTTAAAAAAACCGGCTTGAACTTATGACTGATGTAATTGACTATTTGAAATAATACAGCAGAAATTAAAAGATTGATAAATAATTCTTTTACAAGGCCGGAATAATAAGAGCTTCCCAAGGAAATGCTAGTTCCATCCATCAACCTAGTAATAGAAAATAATGAGGTCGAGATAAATTGACAAGTGAATGAAGCTACGATTGTAAGAGTTAAAAATGAATACAATGATCGATCAGTAAAAAACCCTACCAATAAAAAATTGGTCGCAATAATAGTAATAGTCAAACTTATAAGATTGAGACCAAAGGGAGTAAAAGAAAATAAATCAACCAAAAAGCCTGTTACCAAAGACCAGAACAATGCAGTTTTCAAATCGCCTAAAACCAAAATAAACAGCAAAACTATAATAATCAAATTCAAGCTGCTGAGATATCCCGGCAAACCGCTGACAAACCCTAGCTGAAATATCGCCAGACCAAAGGCTAATAAGATATTAAAAATTTTACTATACATAATGAATCATATTCTAGGGTAGCAGCACTGATACTACCACCAAGTCTTCAAGATTTGTCAAAGGCTCAATTCTAGCAGCTTGCCATAATTCATTGCTTTCTTTTTTTATATGGCTTATCTGTCCGATAACCAAGCCTCTGGGGATGCTCTTTTCTAAACCTGAAGAAATGATTATATCCCCTACTTTTATATCTGCATTTTGCGGTATGAACTCCATTTTTATTGTCAGACCAAGATCTCCTTGAGCTATGCCGACAGTCTTTTCCTTGTTTTGGATCGCTGCAGCCAATTGACACCTACTAGCATTGATTATGCAAACCTCCGAAATATTTTCCTTGGCATTGATTATTTTGCCTACTATATTCCCCTCGCTGCTTAGAATTGCCAAGCCTGAATACAGACCGTCTTTAGTACCCTTGTCCAGTAGTACGGACTGACTATTAAGGTCGATACTGCCGCTTGAAATAACGTTCGCCATTAGATATTTTTTTTCTTTAGTCGATAAAAATTTTAAATAGTTTCGCAAAGTTCTATTTTCATCTTCCAATGATTTCAATCTTGAATTTTCTGCAATTAACTGGTTCATTCTTGTATTCTGTTGCTCAACTATCGCCGATAAATCACGTTTATCAGCTTGCTTATCATAGGAAGTTTTTATTTTGGAACTGGTCAAATACATTCCGTTCATGACCGGGCTAAGAGATTTGAGGAGAAAGGATTCTAGGGGCAAGATTAATTTACTAAAATGCAAAAAAATAAGCAGCATAATCACTGCTCCGATATAGATGATTTTTTTAAAATTAATCCGCTTCATAATGTTTTCATTTCCACACTATGACTCAAATGTTAATTAAAATTCTTCCGTACCCTGAGAAAGTACCTTTTCTAACAAGGCCTGATCCGAAAGCAAAATTCCGGTACCTTTAACCAAGGATATTAATGGGTCATCGGCAATTCTGACCGGAATTTTTGTTTCTTGAGCAATTTCTTTATCCAAGCCGCGCAATAAAGCACCCCCTCCGGTCAGAGTGATGCCATGTTCATAAATATCCGCCACTAGTTCTGGCGGTGTCGATTCAAGCGTAAGCTTGATGCTTTCAATTATCTGTTTCAGGGTCCGGCTGATCGTTTCACGGATCTGAGAATCGTTGATCATGATGCTACGGGGCAAACCATTAATCAAATCTCTTCCACGGACTTCCATCTGCATCGATTCTTTTAAAGGTGTAGCGGAACCGATTCTGATTTTAATATTTTCCGCCACTTGCTCGCCGATCAAAATATTAAATTCTTCCCTGATGTATTGGATGATATTATTGTCTAGCTCATTGCCTGCAAACCTGAGCGATTTATAGGTAACGACTCCGCCTAGGGAAATAACTGAAATTTCGGTAGTGCCTCCACCGATATCCACAATCATAGTCGCTGTAGCATCGGTAACAGGGAGTCTCGATCCGATAGCGGCTGCCATTGATTCTTCTACCAAATAAACCTTCCTGGCTCCCGCAGATTTTGCTGCATCTTCGACCGCCTTTCTCTCAACTTCTGTCACATCCAAGGGAATACCTATTATCACTCTCGGTCTTGGTGAAAGCCCGAAGCCGCCTTCATGGGCCTTATCAATAAAATATTTAAGCATTTTCTCTGTTACCTCAAAATCAGAAATAACCCCATCAACCAATGGCTTGATAGCCTGTATGTGACTAGGTGTTTTGCCAACCATTTTTCTTGCCTCTTCTCCCACTGCCAAAATCTCATCTGTACGCATATTGACTGCGACTACGGTAGGTTCATTTATAACAATACCTTTATCCTGAACGTACACTAATGTGTTCTTGGTGCCAAGATCAATACCCAGATCTTTACTAAATTTTCCAAAAAATTTATCTAACATAATAATTCTGTTGTAAGACCTGGTTATTTCTTTAAGAATTTAATTAAACTTCCAAAACTGACCAACTCCATCTTTTCCTCATTTCTTTTTTTCACCTCCACCTTGTTTTGACTCAAAGTTTTTTCACTGACTATCAAACGGAAGGGACAGCCGATCAGATCAGCACCAGTAAATTTCTCTCCTGCACTGACATCTCGATCATCAAACAAGACTTCTATTCCTGCCTCTAACAGCTCTTTGTAAATTGAATCAACTTTTTTTATCGCTGCTTCATCCATCTGACCGATCCTTAATAAATGAACCCTGAAGGGGGCTACCTCCTCCGGCCATATTATCCCTTTCCCGTCATGGCTGGTCTCTACGATAGTGGCCATAACCCTGCTTGGACCGATGCCATAACAGCCCATTTCAACTATTTTTTCCTCACCTTCCTTATCTTTGTAATTAAAATTGAATGCTCCAGAAAATTTTGTCCTTAATTTAAAGATATTGCCGACCTCAACTGCCTTGGCCTGACGCAATTCTTCACGTTCGCAATTAGGACAGCCCTTTTGTTCCTCGATTATTTCCTGATTTATAGCAATCTGGCAATCATCACAGATAAAAATCTGATCTTCACCTGCTTCAGTCACAGTCTGGAATTCATGTGAATATTTTGAGAATGCACCGCCACTGGCGAAAGTCAGGTAAGTAAGGTTCAATAGGCCGCAACGGTTAAAGATTTTAAAATATGATTTTTGGACTTCTTTATAATATTCATTCAGATCGTCTTCAGTTTCGTGAAAAGAATATAGATCCTTCATTGAGAATTCTCGCCCACGAATCAAGCCTGCCTTGGCTCTTTTTTCATTTCTGAATTTTGTCTGGATCTGATAAACGTAGGCAGGAAGTTCTTTGTAAGAAAATACATGTTTTTTTACCAACGGAGTAACAATCTCTTCATGCGTAGCACCAAGGGCATATTCTTTTTTATCAGAACCTGCCAATCGGAATAAAGCGTCAAAGGTTCCCCAGCGGCCGGTTGTTTCCCATACATCTTTTGGCGTCAAACCAGGCATTAGAATTTCCTGTCCACCGATTTCATTCATTTCTTCCCTGATAATATTGCAAATTTTATTATGAACACGTAAACCTAATGGGAGAAAGGTGTAGATTCCAGCGGCAACCTTGTCTATGAATCCTGCTCGGATTAGTATTTGTGCATTAAAACTTGCCTCATCTTTCGGCAATTCACGGGTTATTTTGGAAAAAAGTTTGGATTGACGCATAGAATATAATTCAAAACTTAAAAATAAAAATTCAAAATTAAATTAGCACCCAAGAGTCTTATATTACTGGTTGCTATTTAAATTTATCTTCATATTTAATAATATATTAATTCTACTCTATGCGCTCTGTCTTGTCAAAACAAATAAAACTGGCAAAAGCCAGTTTTATTTTTGATATTTTGACTAATATTAAGATTTTTTCATCTTTTCCCAAACCACCAATACTGGTGATGCCACAAAGATGGATGAATAGGTTCCGATAAAGATACCGATAGTTAAAGCGAGGGCGAAAGACCTGATTGAAGAGCCGCCAAAAATTGTAATCGCAACCAAAGTTAACAACACGGTAACCGAAGTATTGATTGATCGGACCAAGGTTTGGTTCAAGCTAGTATTGACTGTTCCTTCAAAATCTTCATGACTCTTAGGCAAATTTTCCCTTAAACGATCAAATACCACGATAGTGTCATGAACAGAATAACCGATAACAGTCAAGATAGCTGCCACAAAAGAGGTGTTGATTTCTACTCCGTAAAACTTACCTAATACTGAAAAAATTCCCAAAGTAATGATTACGTCATGAAACATGGCAATCAAAGCTGCCAAGCCGTATTTCCAAGACGCAACCGGCTTTGATACTTTTCTGAATGCATAGCTGATATATAAAACTATTGCCAGAAGTACAAAGAAAATAGCATTTATAGATTTACTTTTAAGCTCTTGACCGATAGAAGGTCCGACGGAGTCAAAACGTAATTCTTCAACTGTATTCGTTTTATCTTTTTCTACAGCTAATTTTTTTAAAGCTCCTAATACGGCCAGGTGTTTTTCTTCGGTAGATTCTTGAAAACGGATACTGGCTTGTGTTTCGCCTAAAGGCTGGACAACCAAGCTGCCCAGATTGCCGACAGCCTCGTGGCTCAAGGCTTTTTGCATTTCAGTTACATCCGGTCTTACCTTGGTGAAATTGACCTCCAATAAACTACCGCCAGTGAAATCAACACCAAATTTAAAGCCCCAGGTTAATAAGGCAGCGCCAAATATCACAAACAGCGCTCCAGAAATGAACAGCCAGATATTTCTTTTTTGAATGATTTTAAAGTTTGTCATAATCTCGCGTAACGCATAACGTGGAACGTGAAACGCATTCGATTTTTTCGTTATGCGTTACGCGTTATGCAAATATTTATTTCTAGTAATTAAATTAATTTATGTTTATTTTTTCCTAGTACCGATTAACCACGCCTTCTCAAGCCAGCTTTCCGGAATCAATTTCAAGAAGGTTCTGGTTATAAAAATTGCTGTAAACATCGAGACCAATACACCGACAGTCAAGGTAACGGCAAAGCCTTTCACCACGCTAGTCGAGAATTGAATCAGGATGAAACAGGTAATCAATGTTGAAACATTACTATCTCTGATTGATGGCCACGCTCTTCTAAAGCCTTCTTCAATCGCCATGCCAAGGTGTCTACCATTTTTAATTTCTTCACGCATACGAGAGAAAATCAGAACATTCGCATCCACTGCCATACCAATCGACATGATAAATCCGGCCAAACCGGAAAGTGTCAAAGTGACCGGCCAAAGCTTAAAGATTGATAATACTATAATTCCATAGATAGCTAGCGCAATCACTGAAAGTACGCCTGGTAGACGATAGAACAGGATCATAAACAATGCTACCAATGCGAAGCCGATAAACCCGGCCTTAAAGCTATCATCTACCGATTTCTGACCTAAACTTGCTCCGATTGTCTGTTGGTTTACCAAAGAAATTGGCACTGGCAAAGCACCAGCATTCAACCTTTGAGATAAAAGTTTTGCCTCAGTTACATTGAATCTACCACTAATAACAGCCTTGCCACCGGTGATTGCCTCATTTACTGTGGGTGAGCTGATCGGATAACCATCCAAGAAGATAGCGACTTGTTTGCCAACATTCCTCTTGGTAATATCGGCAAAGTATTTTGAGCCTTGATCATCAAATTCCAATGAAACTTCAGGTGAATTGTCGTTTGGATTGAATTGGACTGTCGCTCTCTTCAGATATTTCCCGGTCAATTCCGTATTTTTCCACTCGCCCTGATCTCCGACATAATCAGCTTCACTTTTGGTGATTATCAAGATATGTCTGATCTTATATTCTTCTATTTTTCTTTCATCTTGTTTCAGAATCAAATGATAACCGAATTGGGTTTCAATCGGTTCTGAGATGGATCCGACTTTCTGTGGAAAGACCGCATCTTCAAATTGTTTAACCATCTTCCCACGGTTAAACCAGCCCAATTCTCCGCCCAAATCCTTTGCTCCCGGTTCGGTAGAATTCTGTTTGACTAATTCCTTGAAGTTGGCTGGAGTAGCTTTACTCTTTAAATCTTTGATTTTTTGTAACACTTCCTCTTTAGTTAAACCGCTTTCGCAACCTTCGATATCTTTATAACAAATCAATAAATGTTCAGCCTTCACTTCTACTTCTTCCTGATTGGTAAAAGGATCTATTTTGGCTCGTTTATCTTCTACTTTGATTATTTCATAGCCCTGGCTAGTCTTGGCGACATCATTAGAAATCTTGCCTTTTCCGATCTTACTGGCTAAATCGTAGAGTTCTTTGCTGTCGTCCTGATTAATCCAACCTAGATCCCCGCCTCTTTTATTGCCTTTGTCATCAGTATTGGCAGGATCTTGGCTGAATTGATTTGCAAGCGCGGCAAAATCACCATTTGCCAAAGCTTTACCCAATACTTCGATCGCTTTTGCCTGTGCATCTTTATTATATTTATCCATTTCCGCTTTTTGTTCTGCGGTAATCTGTTTTTTTTCTGTATTTTGCTCTTTAAATTCGAGCAATGGAGTTTCACCGATCATTTTAATAGCCTGCGCTGTGTCTTTGATGCCAGCCAATTCAACCATGACATAATATTTACCTCCAGAATAATTGGTCTGGATATTCGGCTCAGCCACACCGAAAACATTCACCCTTCTTTCTATCACATCCCTAACTCCTTCGACTGCGGTGGCCTGATCTTTTCCGGGAATAGCAGAGACATCAGCCTGATAGATCAATTGAGTTCCGCCCAATAGATCCAGTCCCAATCGGAAAGGGACTACCTTGACTTTGGGTAAGTTTATTTTTTGTCCTGTATTTTTTGCAATGAAATCAACGCTTCTATTATAATAACTACCATCAACGATCAGTAAGCCGATAATGGTCATGATTACAATTGCTGCAAAAATCCGCCAGACTTTTGCCTTTCCACCCGAAGATAAGAGTTTTTGTATATTTAACATAAAAAAATAAACACCCTATCCGCATAATTCTTAAAGGTGATTAAGGGATATCGAGGTATTGTCAAGTTCTTAAGTTAATTTTAAATTAAAGCCTTTAAAAAAGCAAGCTGGTTTATACACAATATTAGCGATAAATATTGACTTATAACTAAATTTGTGTTCTATCATTAAAAAATTTACATTAAAAAATTAGAAATATGAGATTTATTTTTTTAATTTAGAAGATTTAAACAGGTCGGGTTTATAGGGTTTTAATTGAATGATTAGAGTATTTTTCAAACCGAATTCTTTTAATTTACTCTCCAATTCATCAATAAAAGCTACTTGGTCATAACCTAGACAAATTACATCCGGTTTGTAATCTTTTACCACCTTGTAGACATCCCTGACATTCCCCAAGACAACTTCATCGGCAAGGGCGGATTTTTCGATATTCGCTTTACGTTCTAGCTCGTTGTTTAACGGCCAAAGGTTTTTAACTTTAAGAACAGTTTTGTCACGAGCAATAACCACACGCAACCAATCGCCATGCATTTTTGCCTGACGTAAAAAATTTTTATGTCCTTCATGAAAAATATCGAATGTTCCGAACACTAAAACTTTTTTCATTTGATTATTCTAAATATTTTAGAACGTCTGTCGGTTGGCCATTTAAAATCACCGGTTTTATTATTTCGATTTCGTGAGCATATTTTTGGTTATGATCGATATCAAATAATAAATATATTTGTTTGTTTAAATAATACGCCAGACCTATTTCCATCAAGACTGAAGCGCCCAAGTATCCCGGAATACCATTCTTTTCATAATTACAGACCAAGTAGACATCGCTTTTTGCAATTTTATCAAAAAATTCTCTAATAACATCATATTTGATTGAGAGTTCCAATGATTTTTCCGCATCATCTTTGATTTCTGGCTGTTCAATAAAATGGCTTATATCTTCCGTAAGAAATACTTCATATCCTCTTTCTTCTAAAAACTTACTTGCTTCAAGTTGTTCTTTGGCAAATGTCATGCTGCCCCCGATGGTGATTTTCATATTTTAAAAAATAACTTACATAAATAAATCATATTCATTTTTCCAATCGATACCCTTCTCAATATATTTATTTTTAAACTCACCTTTGATAGTAGCTAATAAAGGAATCAGGTTTTTGTATTGCGCTACAGCTTCATCGGCATAAGTTATAATCAGATCAAACCTAGGAAATCCTTTAAGGCCAATATCTAAGGCATGAATCATTGCCTCAATTTTATCTAGAGCATTTACAAATCTTCCCTCTTCAGTATTTAGGTTTTCAAACTCCATCCATAATTCATAGATCTCATCACCCAATTCCGCATTTAAAGAGTTTTTAAAAGATTCAAAGGCTTTTATTTCGTTTAATTTCTTTTCTTCAGTCAGATCTTTATTCCCATGAGTAAGATCTGCAGGAATGTCTCCTGTTATCGCCTCTGCCAAATCATGGACCAAAGCGATTTTTATCGCTCTGTCTATATTTATTTTTAAATCTAATTCCTTCGCCATGACATAGGCCATCATAACCAGCCGCCAACTATGTTCAGCGGTTGATTCAGGACGGCCGTGACTTTCCACCGTGCCCCATCGCAAAGTTGTTTTCAGGTCTTCAATTTTATGTAAAAATTCTAATATTTTATCCATAATTTAATCTCTTTATAACCAGCGGTTTTTTTTGAAAATCATGATAAAAATCAGTACGGAAAACAGCGTTACACCCAGGATGCCGATATAGGCAAAAGCTGAATTTTCAAAAGGTAAATTAATATTCATTCCATAAAAACTGGATATCATGGTCGGCACCGTAACAATGATCGTCAGCGAGGTTAAAAGCTTCATGACTCGATTCAAGTCTTGACTGATGATGGTTGAATAAGCTTCGCGGATATTAACGATATTCTTTAAAGTTGATTTAGCATTTTCCAGCAACTGCTCGCTGCTCAACAGTAAATCTTCAATCGAGTCAAGGTTGTCTTCATGCAATTTCATAATGTTGCCTTTGAGCAATGATCTTAAAATAGCACTCATTGGCTGTAATGCAGAAACAAAATCGTTCAAGATCTGTTCAAAGTCAACGAATTTAATTATATCCTTATTATCGATCCGTTCAATTCCGGCACGAATACTCCGAACTTTTTTGTTGATTTCGGTAATGCGTCGGTAATAAAGATTATTGACCATAGAAATTATCTGATACAGGAAATCAATCTTTTGATTTGTTTGGAAATCTGTTTCATTCTTGATGAATTTTTCCATAAAAGACATCTGCTCGCGTACTACGGTCAGAATAAATTGTTTGCCCAGAATTATCAAAAACGGCATCGTATTGCTGCCACTCCTGTCTTTAACCGGCACCCGAAGAAAAATATAAACATCACCATCTTCAATTTCCAAACGCGGAACTTCAAATTCGTCCAAAGCATCCACCAGATGCCCTTCCTCCAAATTGAACTCACTTGCCAGTTTTTCAATCTCGTCTTTATTTAAATCTTCAGCATAAATCCAAGCACCTTGCTTGAAGCTGCTTAATTCTTTTAGCTCTTTATTTTCTTTGTCACGGAAATAATATTTTATCATAAACTTTAAATTAATATCTGCGTTTTATTCTGCGCAATGTTTCAACGGCATAATTCAACCAATATTTTATGGTTATAGGATAGTCCTGGGAGTGGATATATTCCTCAGCAAAACCGCCGAAACCTTTTTTAAAGCGAGTGATGCCTACCCAGGGATGATTTACGAGTTCTTCCGGTGCAATTCCCCAGAAGTTATAATAGTTCATGCCCCTTTTCTTTGCCTCTAAGATTGCATGCCATTGAAGATATTCGGATGCCGGTATATTCGCATGATTACGAGTTGATGCCCCGTGATGGTAAAAGCCTGAGCCATTGGAATATATGATCATGGCAGTTGCAATTATTTCTTCTTGAAGCTTTGCAAAAAATAGTAAAATTTTTCCATCCCGGTTAAATATTTCAAATTCTTTTTTTATGTAGTTCTTGGAAAAAGGCACAAAAATTTGTCGTGATGCTGTTTCCAAATAAGTATCATAAAATTTTTCTATGTCCCCCGAGTCAGTCGAACTGACAATCCGAACATTGTCTTTTTGCGCCTTAGTAATTGAATACCTGGTTCGCTTTTTCATATCCTTTAATAATTGCTCTTCTGTGATTGAAACATCGAGCATCCAGGAAAGCTCGGGATGAGTATGAATCGGTGAACCGCGAAAACCTAGATTCTTATACTGATCTTCGATTTCTTGATTTCTTTTTTCAATCGGACTGATTCTGATAAAATCTACTTTTTCTTTTTTTGCCAAGTCTTTTAAATAAATAAATAATTCAGCAAAGGCCTTTTCTTTTTCTTCTTTAATTATCGGTCCGTGAGGACAGAATAAGAAAGATCCTCGCCTGGCAACAATCTTGTAAACGAAAGCCACCCCTATTAACTTATTTTCATTATAAATTCCCAAATTAAATGTTTTGTTGCCCAAAACTTCTTGGGAAAGCTTCCATTCCCAAGTATGCAAGAAAGTGTGAGGCAAGGCTTCATCGATGAATTGTTGCCATTCTTCTCTTTTGTCAATCAATCTTATCTCCATTTTTAAAATTTATTTAATAAATCAACGATGCGTTTTGCCGCCTTCAAATCGATATGGCGATCAGTTGGCAGATTTACTGATCTTTCTGCCAATTGCTCCGCCTTGGGACAACTACCTGCATTGTAATCAGTTTTTGAAAAGTCGATGTCGATTGGGGCAATTACCGAATTATACCAATCACCTAAAATAACTCCGTTTATTTTACCATATGCGCGCAAAGCTCTAGCTTGCTCAGCCAATAAAGGATATCGTAAATAAATACAATCTTCTTTTTTTATCTTATTCAACCAAGGCGAAACGATTTTTGCATTTTTTAAATTTCCATCATAATATTCAGCGATTTTTTTACGATGTTGATTGATTCGATCAGCATCTTTGAGTTGATTCAGCAGGATCCTGGCCAAAGAATGGGCATACTTAGCCGGATAAAAGCTGACTTGCTCACCCATCTTTTCTTCTTTATAAATTATTTTATTGATCAAATTGATTTTCTTGGCCAGGCCTAGAATCAACTTGCCCAAATATAGACTGTAGAAAAGTCTGCCTTTTAAAAAAATCGGGTAATGCATCAAGTGCTGGATAGTCTTCCCGATTCTTGGCAATGGCAGATTATCCTGATAACTTTTTAAAGCTTTGCTGATTTCTTCATTATCAGTAATTACTGCCCCGCCTCTGACACTGGATATCACTTTGTCTGCGCCAAAGCTCAGGATAGCCGCATCACCGAAGGTGCCGACAAATTGACCATTATATTTAGCGCCGAACGCGTGAGCACAATCTTCAACAACGAATATATTATTATTTTTCGCAATCTGCATCACTTGGTCCATCGGGCATGCTAAGCCAAAAGTGTGTTGGACTAAAAGAGCTTTTGATCTGGCAGAAATCTTTTTTTCTAAGTCTGCGACACTTAAATTAAAATCATCGTTTACATCCAGATATACCGGAGTCGCCCCTGTCCATTTGATCGCATTGACCACTACCATGCAAGTGTAAGCCTGCACTAATACCTCATCTCCTGATTTTACCCCCAATGCCTTCAGGATGAAATATAACGCGGAACGGCCGCTATCAAAGGTATAACAATGCTTGATATTGAAATATTTTTCTATTTCCCTTTCGACAACACTGACATTGTTGCCGCGTCTAATAAAAAACCATTTCCAGGGTAACACTAAAAATGACACTGCCAACAGCGTATCTCTCAATGTTAAATTAGGTGAAAACCCAGTAAAAATTGTTTTTTTAAATATATTCATTAGCTTTTTAATTCATTAAGCACTGAACCCGGCATTCTATTCTCCAATAGAATGATTGATCTAGTCGTTTTCGATTGTTGTATAAGCTTCAATAACTCATCGGGGCTAAAACAGGAAATGATTTTTATTTTTTCACCTGCGCCTTTTTTCAGATCTGCTTCAGAATCCCTGGATATGACAATCAACTCATCTGCATTCTTTGCTATTTCGGCGCCAATTTTTTGGTGTAGCTCTGAACTTTTTTCACCAAGCTCGAGCATACCACGAGTGATAACCAATTTTCTATAATCAGAAGAGTAATTTTTTAAAATATTTATTGCTGCCAAAAAACCGTCTGGATTAGAATTGTAGCTATCATCAATAACAACACTTTCTCCATATTTTAAAGCCCTCAAAGTTCCTTCCGGAGCTTCGAGCTTTGCTACTTGTTCGATAATTTCTTGATTGTTAAATCCCAAAGTCTTGGCAATAATTACGACCGGCGCGATATTCATCACGTTGTGCTGGCCGAGAACTTTTGCTTCAAGATGTAAATTTTCTTTATCAAATTCGATATTGAAATTTATCTTCTCCTGATCTGTCTTTACATCAGCAATGTGTGCATTGGGGGCGAATAATGGATTCTGACCGAAAGTTTTATATTCACATTTCAGCTTTGGCAGCAATTCGCGGCAATATTGATTATCGGAATTTGTGATTGCCAAGCCATCCGCCGGCAACGAATCCAACAATTCGAACTTTGCCTTTTGTGTTTTTTTGATATCGCCGAAAAGAGATAGATGCTGTTCATTGATCGCGGTTAAGATACCTATCTTTGGCCTAACCATATCACAAATCTGTTTGATTTCCCCCATCCTGTACGCGCCCATCTCAACGATAAAAATATCAACCTTGCTAAAATCCGTCTTGGAAATGAATTTTGCGATTCCTATTTCTGTATTGATGTTTTTTGGCGTTGCAACAACATTATATTTTGCGCCAAGTATTTGTTTTAAATAATTTTTTACCGTCGTTTTTCCAAAACTGCCTGTGATGCCGATAACCTTGACTTGCGGGTTGAGAAACATTTTCTTGCTTGCGATGATTATATAGGCACTCTTTATCAGCTTGGTCGGCAAATAAAATAAACCGACGATAAAAGTTAAGATAAAAAATCTAGAACAATATAATAGGAACATTATCTTCACGTCCTTCACTAAAAACCAAGCGGCAAATTCAATCAATACAGCTATGAAGACTATCAATAAAGCCTTGGCAGTTCTTTTGGGATATCTGATCTGTTTTTTTAATATTTTGTATATGATTCTCGATAATTCCAAAATCGTTAATAAAAGGACTGCGGGGAGAAAAATCGAAACTTTGAAAAAAAACAGAAAAATTAAAACGATAAAAAGACCTAGTCGACCGCTGATCAAATAGCTTTTTAGAAATTCCTTGCCTTGTACGGTGGACAAGAAATCTTTAAATCTATCAAGACGATATTCTTTCAGCTGCCAGATATAGCCGAATTCTCCATAATCAAATAGAGCGACAATGAACCAAAGCAAGGTTGTAACTGCAAAAATCAAGCTCATAACTTATTTTCTATAAATTTAGAAATTATTTTATATAAATTTTCCGGCTGCTGAATATGCAAGCCATGATTACCTCCTTGTACTACCCGAAGCTCGGCATTAGGTATCTTTTCGGCAATTATTTTGCCTTGGCTTAATGATACATAACTATCTTCAGATCCCCAAATAACCAAAGATGGAATTTTTATTTGAGGCAAAAGATGGACCTGGCTTTGTCTGATTATTTTCTTGAAAATTTCTCTTTTGACGCCGGAGGTTTCTTCATAATCTGGTGAATCAGCCGCTTTATACAATACCCTTCTTGCAATTTTTTCCACTGGCCTTAGGATCGGCAATTTGAATATCATCTTCCCTACCGTTGCAATCATCTTGAAAATTATTCTTTTAAGGGTATAACTTGGTCGCAAGATTGCCGCTCCGCTCAAAATCAAAAGGGAAAATAAATCTGGATTAGTAGCTGTCAGATTGGCAGCTACTTGACCACCAAAAGAATGACCGAGCAAGATAGGTTTATGCAAATTTAAATCTTCAACTTTCTTTTTGACGAACAAAGCATATTCATCAACTCCCCACACTTTATCCGGACATGGCAGATCACCAAAACAGGGCATGTCTATAAAAAACACCTCGAAATTATCTTTGGCTAGATCAATAAAATTCTGCCAAGATTTTCGATTACCTCCCCACCCCGGAATAATGATTAATTGTTGTTTCATTTTTGAAAGCTAAAGTATAGTATGAAATGGCCAAGTCAGAAGCTCGACAAATTTCTGCCAGATTGAGCGATTGCGCCACTCCTCGCCTACTAAATCTTCTGCCACTAATAAATCGTTGATGAAATGGTTTTTAAGTTCACCCACGAACATCCTATCTTCGGAAATCAGATTGGCCTCATAATTAAAAAGCAGACTTAAGTTATCCAAATTAGCGCTGCCAACTGACGCCCACTTATCATCAATGATCGCAATCTTGGTGTGCAACATACCATTTTTCAATCGATAAATTTTTATTCCCCATTTCAGTGCAAGCCCGAAATATGATCGGCCGGCAGCATCTACAAGCGGATGATCGGACTTTTCTGGAATAATTATTCTTACATCAACACCCCTTTTTACGGCTCGTCGCAAAATCAGAAAAAAATGCTGACTAGGCACGAAATACGGAGTGGTCAGATAGACATATTCCTTGGCTTGACGGATTGCATCATTAAGTCGGCGGTAAAAAAATCTTTGTCTGAAATGAGGTGAATTGGTATGAAAATGAAAATCGCCTTCTCTGCCAAAGTCTACTATTTCCCACATTTTTTCAAATGCCTGGGACATTTCTAGCACGACCGGCCCGACAACTCTAACCTGTGCATCTCGCCAACCTTCAAGTTTTTTATCAATTCCGACTCCTCCGGTATAGCCGATTTCTGAATCCACGATTAATATTTTTTTATGATCACGAAAAAACCATGAAGTGAAATTTTTTAATCGCCACGGGCTGATCGGATTAAAAAATCTTATCTCGATTCCCTGCTTTTGTAGCTCGTTTGCAAAGACAGAATTATACAAACTGTAACTTCCCGCTGAATCACATAACAACCTAACCTTTACACCTTCTTTTACTTTAGAAATAAAAACATCAAAGAATTTTTTTCCAACCTCATCATTAACAAAAATAAATTGCTCAAAATCAATAGAAATTTTTGCAACAGCACAATCAGCAAGCATAGCTTCCCAAGCATCCTCAGAATTCAAATAAAATTTCCAATTTGTTTCTTGCATTTTTTTAGGCTTTTGTTTTGTTCCACTTTTTAACCCAATAATACTTGATTTTATTCAATGAAATAGTTGAAAGTATAAAGCCAATAACAGGTACGATAGCGTTAATCCATGGATTTACAACACTTATTGCCGTCAGATATAGCCCGATTACTAGATAGGTAAAAAGAACAATCATGGTTTTTCTAGTCCAGCTTGTTTCCCATGCCTTATCTGATTCCACGTTTTTATTTCGCTCTTCTATTTTACTTATTCTAGTTTCAATATTTTCCATAAATATTAATGTATTAATAATTCTTTTAATAAAATATTAACAAAATCCATTGGTCCATCGTTTAATATCACCACATCAAAAGCTTGCTTGAAAGATTCTAAAATATGGTCCATTGTGCCGTCGTTTAAAATAATTATATCATAATTATTTTTAAATGCAGCCAATTCTCCTTGTGAGTTTTCATTTAAAAAACCGATCTTGATCACATTGTCATATTCGAAGCCATTTAGCATGTCCGCATCGCCCAGGACATCACCCAAAAGTATCACATTTTTTCTATTTTCAATTTTTTTATAAAAAGAAAATTCTTTGACTGCTGAAAAATCCTTGTTAAAAGTATGGATTATGGGCTCTTTTACTCCGAGAGCCTTTTCATTTTTATCCCAGACAAATTCATTTGAAGCAATATAAATGTTGTCATACAGCTTGGCGAATTTTTCTAAATATAATGCGATTGTTTCTGCACCGACTCCGGCTGAAGAAAGGATAACAAGGGGAATCTTGTGTGAATATAGAAAATCAAAAAAATCTAAAGCTCCTGGTCTTAGAGCAATTTTTTTTGACTCTACAACATTTTTTAAATCTGTCTTGGTCAAGCCTGACTTAATGAGAAGTTGATAATGCAGAAACCACCACTCATGCATCAGTTTTTTCTTTTCTTCCGATAGGATTTTCGGATCTATTTCGATTAGATGATATTTATCATAAAGTCATCGCGAAGTATAGAAATCAATGATGTAATTTTTTGACCATCAACAAAGCAAGAAGTTAAAGTCTTATCAAAATCTGAAACCACCTGGAGTTTTTCAACTCCATCAGCCATCATCCGTTGCTTAATTTCCTCCAACCGTTCTTGATTTGTGATGATTATGTTTTCTGGCATATAGTATCTACCTAAATCATAAATGTGTCATCCTGAACTCGTTTCAGGATCAGGTGGATTATTGTATTACTATGATATATTATGCTTATTAAGAAAATCAACGTGATCCCGTATCTCCGCTCCGCTACTTACGGGATGACACAGGAGATTATTTCAATATAGTTAATTTCAGTTTTTCAACGTCTTCATTTGCTTCAATAAATTCACCCTTTCCCAATTTGTATAACAGAGGAATAACTCCGCATTTTACACATTCTCCCCAATTACACTTATTACCATTCTTCTTGGATAATTCTTTACAAATTGCAATTTCTTTTTCAAAAGTTTCAATATCCATATAAATGATTTAATTTAAATTCCACTTTGCCCACAAACATATTCATTCAGCTGAAAACACCCCATAATCTCCTCCATAAGGAGAGGGGGAATTACCACCTTACAACTACTAAATGACTGTCTTCCAGGGCTTCATTCTCATGATAGCTATCAGAATAAACCAAATAATCCCCCGGCTCTAACAAAATT
>LBWY01000003.1 GCA_000995135.1 Parcubacteria group bacterium GW2011_GWE2_39_37
CGACAGTATTATCGCTCTTAAACCCTTAAAAGACGGCGTAATTGCGGATTATCGAGCTACCGAAGCCATGCTTAGATATTTTATCAATAAATCATTAGGCGGTATCAGGCTTTTTCGTCCAGAGGTGATGGTCGCCGTTCCTGCTGGCATCTCCTCGACTGAAAGAAGGGCTGTAATCGATGCCACCATTGCTGCGGGCGCCAAGGCAGCCTACATCATCAAAGAGCCGGTCGCGGCCGCCATCGGAGCGGATATCCCAATAGGTTCTGCTTCCGGCCATATGATTATCGACATCGGCGGAGGCACGGCCGAAATGGCAGTTATTTCTTTGGGTGGCATTGTTGCTTCAACATCTGTAAGAGTCGGAGGAAACAAACTGGACAGTGCGATCATGGAATATATAAGAAAAAAATATAATTTAGCAATCGGCGAGAGGACGGCGGAAGAAATAAAAATCAATATCGGCTCAGCTTTGTATTTGGAAAACAAGCTTACTATGGAAATTCGCGGACGTGATATCGTTTCCGGCTTACCACGCAGTATCATGGTCACCAGTAATGATGCAACAGAAGCGATTCAAAATGAACTCGAAGCAATAATCAGCGCAGTAAAAAAAGTACTACATGACACTCCACCTGAATTATCTTCTGATATTATGGACAAGGGCATGGTCTTGTCCGGGGGCAGCTCTCTCTTGCGTAATATCGACCAACTCTTATCCAGAGCTACTGGCGTTCCGGCCTATGTGGCAAATGACTCCTTGCTCTGCGTTGCCAAAGGTACTGGCATCGCTTTGGACAATCTTGATTCTTATAAAAGAAGTATTTTAGCTACCAAATAATATGGTTATCGGTATAGACGCTAGTCGAGCAAACAGAAAGCATAAAAGCGGAACCGAATGGTATTCATACCATTTGATTAAGGAGCTTGCTCAGTTAGATGACAAGAATCAATATATTCTTTATTGCGATAATTTATTAACCGATCTAATCGATCTGACTACAGAAGGGAAGAGCCAGCAATTCGTAGAATTTGACCAAGACGGTTTTCAAAAAATAAAAAGTCCTCACAATAATTTTAAAGCGAAAATCTTGAAATGGCCGTTCAATTTCCTCTGGACGCACGGTCGTCTCTCTTTGGAAATGATCTTTAATCGACCCGACGCATTATTCGTACCGTCACATGTGCTGCCGATAATTCATCCGAAAAAATCAATCGTCACCATCCATGACGTTGGTTTTGAAAGGGATAAAAAGCTTTATTTGCAAAAATCATTAGGTTCAAAAAATAAGAATTTTCAAAAATTGATAAATTTCTCCGTCCGTTTATTCACCTTGGGAAAATATGGAGCAAACGTAATGGACTATTTTACCTGGTCCACTCTTCACAGCCTAAAACGCGCAAAAAAAATCATATCAGTATCCAATTTTACCAAGAATGAAATAAAAGAAATATATAAACAAAAGTTGAAAAGCAACATCTTCGACAAGATAAAAGTTATACATTACGGATTTAACAACAAGATCTTTAAAAAGATCGATGACTACGATAAAATTTCTGAAATCCTCGAAAAATATGACATTGAGCCGCCATTCATTTTTTATCTTGGAAGGATGGACAAGAGAAAAAACGTCTCAAATCTGGTGGAAGCATTCGGCTTGGTTCAAAAAGATATAAAAGACATTAATCTCGTTTTAACTGGAGCGGCAGACTATGGCTATGATGAAATAAAATACATCGCCAGTGAATATCAATTAGAAAACCGGATCGTAAAAACCGGCTGGATAGGTGAGGAAGACTTGCCATACATTTTGAATGCCGCCGAAGCATTTGTTTATCCTTCTCTTTATGAGGGATTGGGAACTCCGCTCATTGAAGCAATGGCCTGTGGCGTTCCCATAACTGCCTCAAATATTGACTCGGTAATAGAAGCCGCGGGGGATTCTGCCTTGCTTTTTGATCCTTTGGACACCAATTCCATCGCTCAATCGTTAGTAAAAATTATAACTGACAGACCGCTTACGGTTGAATTGATCGAAAAAGGACATAATCAGGCCAGTTGCTATAGTTGGACAAAAACCGCAAGGCAGACCCTGCAAGAAATTGAATCATTATGAGCCAGCCTTGACACGGCCTCGTATTTATGCTATGTTATTTATTATTTGAACATAATAATCAAAAGCGATAGGAGGACACCTTGGACGCCATAAATGCAAATGACAACCCGTTAAGCATCTTCATCGGGAACAGCACTTACAGGTGCTACCTTAAGGGACGAACGGTAATAGAAATCATCAATGACGATACCGAGGTTCCAATCCCTCTGATATGTCCTTTGGCTAAAAGAATAATCAAAAAAGTCAAAGAAGAATTCGAGGAATACGACAACCTTGAAGCTGCTGAGTCTCAAAATTCACCAGCTTACTAGCACTGTCACCATTTTGGTGGCAGTTTTTTTATCTTTATCACTGTATCTTACATCGGTATCCTTGAGGGAAAAGTAAAAATCAATGGAACCAACAAAACATCAATAAACTAAAACCAATCCTGGCAGATACTCCTAAGATTTTATGTGAAATAATGACTGATCAACCCAAGAATAATCGAGTGATAAAAGCTTTTATTATTAAGACATGTTTTTCTAGAACCTATGCTGTACAGTTCCTTGATTTAAGCTACTCTGCCGTGTTATAATAATAACGCTATATATAAATATGACGTTTAATTTTTTTCTGAAATATTATCAATAACATTAAGAAAAAACTTAGAAAATCTGTACAAGATCAAAAAAATAAGCCCTTCTTAAGGACATCTGGCTTATTATTTTTTATTTTATGCATTTTTTTATTCTTGCCAGCGGAAAAAGAAGCCGCGGGCAAAAAATATGAATTCGAAAGCACCAGAGTGCCAGATGAAATAATCATCAAATACAAGAATAAAGAGTCCCTGGAAGTCTTCAAGTTAAATCGTGAAGATGACTACTATCAGATGCTGGACAAATTCCAAAAAGATAAAAGCATCGAATACGCTGAGCCGAATTTCACATTCAAAGCCTCGCTGATTCCCTCTGATACCCACTATAACGATCAATGGTACCTGCAAAAAATCAAAGCGACAAATGGCTGGAATATCACACGTGAAAGTCCAGAGATCATCATCGCAATAATCGATTCTGGGATACAAATCAATCATCCGGATTTAAAAAATAATATTTGGAAAAATTCCAAGGAGATAGATGGAAATACCAAGGACGACGATAACAATGGTTTTCTTAACGATATCAATGGCTGGGACTTTGTAAACAATACTCCCGATCCAAATCCAAAATTTGAACCAGGCTACACCAACGATCTGATGCATGGCACAATAATCGCCGGTTTGATCGCATCCGAAGGGAATAACGCTACTGGGATTACCGGTGTTACCTGGAAAACCAAGTTAATGCCTTTGAAAGCGCTTAACGATAAGGGTGAAGGAACTGCTAGCAACGTAATCAAGGCGATCGATTATGCGGTATCAAATGGTGCTAGCATAATAAATTTGAGCTTCGTCGGCTTTGGCTATAGCCAAGGCATGGATGAGGCAATCAAAAGAGCCTACGATGCCGGCATAATCGTAGTCGCCGCCGCAGGCAATGAAAGCACCAAGACTGAAGGATTCTCACTAGCTTCCTCGCCGATGTATCCGGTTTGCCTAGACGGCAGACCGAATGAGAATCGAGTGATCGGAGTTGCAGCGACTGATGCCATGGACCAAAAAACCTTCTTCTCTAGCTATGGCTTGAAATGCGTAGATATATCAGCTCCCGGAGTAAGCATGTTTTCGACCGTTATCTATTCACCGAAACATATGCTTAATAATCGTCCATTAGAAAAATATTACGACGGTTACTGGTCCGGAACTTCAGTTGCAACTCCAATTATTAGCGGGGCATTAGCGCTCATTGAAGCGACTAATCCGAAATTTACTCGCAAGCAAGTAATCGCAAATTTACTGAATCATGCTGACAATATCAATCGGCTAAATCCTAATTACCTGAATCAATTGGGCTCAGGTAGATTAAATTTAGAAGCTTCACTAACAAATGCAAAATTACAATTAGAAAAAACTAATCCCGCCTTATTGCTTGCTCCCGCAACCAACTCAAATCTGATCAAGATCACGGATCAAAATGGTAATCTAAATAAAGAATTTCCAATCACAAACTTCAAAAATGGCATCAGTGTCGTAAGCGGGGATATGAATTACGATGGCGAGGCAGATATCATAGCGGGTACAGGCAAGGGTAGTGAGCCCCAAGTAAGATATTACGACCAAAAAGGGCAATTGCTCAAACAGTTCAATGCTTACAACAAATCTTTTCGCGGAGGAGTGAATGTAGCGATCGGAGATGTTGACGGCGACGGCAAACCTGAGATAATCACCGGACCCGGACCAGGAGGGGGACCACATGTAAAAGTATTTACCCGCGACGGCAAAGTAAAGGGTCAATTTTTTGCTTTTAATAAAAATTTTCAAGGAGGCGTTGATATCGCAGTAGGTGATGTGGACGGTGACGGTAAGGCAGAAATAATTGCAGGTGCCGGACCGGGAGGCATTCCCCAAGTACGTATATTCTCTGGAACAGGCAAGCTAAAAGGACAATTTCTAGCATATGACAGCAAATTCCGTGGAGGAGTGAATGTCGCAATCGGCGACACTATCGGCGGAGCTTTAAGAAAAAAAGGGCAAATTATAACTGCCCCTGGCTGGGGCAATATCCCGGAAATAAAAATATTTAATGACCACGCAGTCTTATTAAAAAAATTTCTTGCTTATGATAAAAGCTTCCGCGGAGGGGTAAACATTTCAACCGCAGATACCGACAAAGATGGGCTTGATGAAATCATTACCGGGGCCGGTCCAGGGGGGACTCCTCATGTAAGAATATTCGAATCCGATGGCAAACTTTTGAATTCATTTTTCGGTCTTGCAAATGATTACCGAGGCGGGATTAAAGTAGATATTATCGAACAATAAATAATTAAATCATATGATAAACCAACAAAAACAAACAATATTTGAAAAGAAAAACGTGCTAGTGATCGGCGGAGCCGGTTTCATCGGATCTCACCTTTGCGATGAGCTGGTTAAAACCGCAAAGGTAATCTGCTTGGATAATTTTTCTACAGGGGAGGAGAAAAACATTGACCACCTGCTTTCCGATCCTAATTTTAAATTCATCAATCATGACATCAGCTTGCCGATTGAATTAGAAACCTTGCCGGAATTGCAATTATTCAAAATCAATTTTCAAGGCATCCAAGAGATCTATAATCTTGCCTGTCCTCATTCTCCGAGGAATTTTAATCAGAACAAGATAAATAACGCTCTAGCTAATTCATTGGGGGTAAAAAACTCTTTGGATTTAGCAATCAAATACCAAGCAAAATACTTGCATTTTTCTTCTGCAGTTGTCTATGGTCCAAGAATCGATGACAACAAGAAAATTGATGAGGAGTTCAGGGGCCTGGTGGATTTTACGTCACAAAGAAGTTCTTATGATGAAGGAAAAAGATTTGCAGAAACAATGGTCATAAACTATGGCGAAGTATACGGTCTGGAAACCAAAATTATGAGATTATTCAGAACCTATGGACCACGGATGAAATTGGACGATGACCAGATGATTCCTGATTTCATCAAGAATGCCCTTGATAATACCGACCTGATCATAAATGGTGATGAGAATTTCAGCTCTTCCTTTTGCTATGTCAGCGATGTGATCGATGCCGCGGTCAAGATGATGGAAAAAGACAGATCATTGATTTTAAATATCGGCTCTGATAATTTGGTTAATGTCACAGAGTTAGCTCAACTAATAATTGATGCCGTAGGATCAAAATCAAAAATTGTTTATGAAAAAGAGCACTTTTTCTTAACGCCTTTACCTCTGCCGAATATCAGCAAGTCACTGGATGAGGTCGGCTGGATTCCTATCATTACCCTTGAAAAAGGGGTTGAAAGAACTATTTATGATTTGCGCGCCAGCAAAGGCTTGAAAGGGGTAAAATCGATATTGAATTAACCTTATGAAAATCATCTGTGTGATTCCAGCTTATAACGAAGAAAAAAATATCCAGGGGGTGATCAGGAATGTCCTGCCTTTTGTCAATGAACTGGTTGTAGTGGATGACGGCTCAATCGATAACACCGGCAAGCTTGCAAATCAAGAGAAAGCTACAGTCTTGAAGCACACTGTCAATCGCGGACAAGGAGCGGCATTACGTACGGGCACACAATATGCAATCAGACAAGACGCCGACATAATCGTCCATTTCGATGCTGATGGTCAATTTTTGCCGAGCGATATCAACACAACCGTAGCACCGATTTTGAAAGGCGAGGCGGATATAGTTTTCGGCTCTCGCTTTATGACAAATAATAATGACCTTGAAAAAGAAAAGAGGATGCCTATACTAAAAAAAGTTTTCATAATGCCGCTTGCCAGAATGGTAAATAATCTTTTTTTCAAGGTTGCACTTACTGATCCCCAAAGCGGTTTTCGGGTTTTTTCAAAAAAAGCAGCCGAGAGAATAAATTGGCATCAGGATGGCATGGCACATTGCTCAGAAATACTCTTTGCCAGCCATCAAACAGGTTTGCCTATCAAAGAAGTTCCGATAACTGTAATTTACAACAGCTTTGGACAAAAATTTTCCGGCGGTCTTAAAATATTAAAAGATTTATTCATTTCAAAATTAATCAATTAAAATTATGTTCCAACAGATATCCGCTTTAGTCATAATCTTGTTCTTTATTTCCAGATTGATCTGGCAAAAAAAGAACAATCAGATCGCGAATAACGAATTCAAGTTCTGGTTATTTTTTTGGCTAGTCGCCGGCTTGGCAGTCCTGTCATTAAAATGGGTCGATCAAATAGTCGCCAAACTTGGGTTTTCCGGTTCCGGTATTGAAGTACTTTTATATGTCTCAACAGCTGTCATGTTTTACTTGATTTTCAGACTGCGATTAAGACTGACGAAGATTGAGCAAAGCATAACCAAGATAGTGACTGAAATCGCCTTGGATAATAAGAAATAATCCGATGAACGCTAAAGACTTAATTATCGATTTTATAAATTTCATCTTTGCCGGCTTTCTGATCATTATTTGCATTTTTTATTTTATCGGTCCGGGGAGAATGGAAACGGCAAGTGAGATCATGAATGCCTTGGTGCCGATTTCTTTTTTTGTCATTGCTTTTTTAATTAATTCGAAGATCAGCCGTAGTGAATACAAAACCAACAAGAAAAATAATACCCTAGATATTGTTTTGAACTTGAGCTATTTTGACAAGGTCTTGGCAGAAATATTGGTTTTCGCCCTGCCTGTCTTGGGTTTGCTCTTTGTTGCTCTCGGTGACGGCGAGGTGACAATTTCTAATATTCTTTATTCATTCACTTCTTTTATCCTCTTGTATCTTTTTTATAAATACTTTTTTGGAAAACGAGTTTATTAATTTTATGAAAATAGCCCACATCATCTGCACCTTTCCACCCTACAAGGGCGGCATGGGTAACAGCGCCTTCCATTTTGCCAGAATTACCAGCGAGCTTGGCCATGATGTTACAGTTTTTAGTCCTGATTACCTAAATCTTGAGTACAGTGATAGTGAAAAATTCAAGATCGTTAGACTGAAACCTTTTTTCAAATATGGGAATGCCGCAGTATTGCCTCAACTCACCTGGAAATTGAGCGCGTTTGATATCGTGCACTTTCACTATCCTTTTTATGGCGCTGATCTTTTCGTGTTGCTAGCAAAAATTTTCAATCGTAAAATAAAGTTGATCACTCATTATCATATGGATAATGTAGCTCCAGGAATCAAAGGATTGATTTTCCATATCGGCAGAAATATTTTATTTCCACTTATCGCAAAGAATTCGGTCTTTTTGACATGTGCATCAGTCGATTATGTCGAGCATTCAAAAATCGCCATGATCTATCAAAGAGACAAAACCAAATGGCGTACCGTTCCTTTCGGGGTAGACATAGACAAATTTAATGGCGATAAAGATACAGAAAAAGATCAACTATCCAAGACGATACTTTTTGTCGCCGCCTTAGACAAAGCTCATTATTTTAAAGGCTTAGAAAACCTGATCAATGCTACAAAGAATTTGATTGAAGATGCTCAAATCATAAACTCCAATATAACGGTAAAATTAGATATCGTGGGTGGTGGGAACATGTTAGAGTATTACAAAGATATAGCCCAACAGCTAGGAATAAGCGCTAATATAAATTTTGCAGGCAGGGTAGAAGACGAGCAACTGGTGGAACATTATAAAGACTGCGATGTCTTTACACTGCCATCAATCAATCAAGGCGAAGCCTTCGGCATGGTACTATTGGAAGCGATGGCGAGCGGAAAGCCGGTCATTGCGTCTAATTTGCCGGGCGTAAGAAGTGTTTTTACTGACAAGGCTGAAGGACTTTTAGTTGAGCCGGACGATATATCAGATTTGACTGAAAAATTAAAGAGAATATTATTGGATGATGGTTTAGCCAATAAAATGGGTGAAGCGGGCAGAAATTTAGCCAAGAAAGAATATGCCTGGAGCGTAATAAGTAAAAAACTTGATAATGTTTACCAAGAAGTTTCAAATTAAATCTATGGAAAAAACAGATAAGATAAAAATCGCTGTAGTACATGACCATCTCGGGTTTTGCGGAGGAGGGGAACGTACAGTATTATTGATCGCTAACGAGTTGGGCGCTGATTTTATTACCGCCTATGCATCGCCGAATACTTTTCCGGAACTGCAAAAAAGTTTGGGCTCAAAATTGACCATCCTGTCAAAGAAAGTAGTACGAACCAGAGTAGTTAGATTTTTTTGGCTGCGCGCATTATTTTGGAAAAACAAAAAAATATTTAAAAATTACGATCTGATAATCGCTTCCTCGCCTACGGCAACCGAGGTGGTGGCAAATTACTCAAAACCGGATTGTGTAAGGATAGTATATACGCATACGACTCCGAGAAGAATTTTCGATCAGTATGAATATAGCAAAAAAACTTACCCCTTGATCCTGCAGCCATTATTTGCTTTGTTCGTAAAATATTGGCGTTGGACATACATCAGCGGGGCGATGAAATTCAATATAAATATCGCCAACTCGAATTGCGTCAAAAAAAGAGTAGAGGATCACACAGGCGGCGAAGTAAATGCGGTCATCTGGCCGCCGATAATCACAGAAAATTTCCGCTGGCTCGGCCAAGGTGATTATTTTCTTTCCTGGGGAAGACTGGATGAACTTAAAAGAATCGAATTGATCGTTGAAGCTTTCAAAAAAATGCCAGAAAAAAAACTTATGATTGCCTCAACCGGTCCGCGCTTTGAAGCGGTAAAAAAACTGGCAGAGGGGTTTGAAAATATCCGAATACTCGGCTGGGTTCCTGATGAGGAATTATTCAACTTAGTCGGCAACTGCCGAGCGGCTATTTATATACCGGTTGACGAAGATGCTGGCATGACTCATTTAGAGGCTAACGCAGCGGGCAAACCTGCAATCGTTGTAGCAGAAGGAGGATTAATAGAATCAACGATCGACGGTGAAACTGGCATACTAATCAAAAGCAACCCATCAGTTGAAGATTTGATCCAAGCAATAAATGCAATTACACCAGAATGGGCACTTGCCAAAAAAGATGTTTGCATTAATCATGCGAGAAACTATGACAAGAAAATATTCATAGAGCGGATAAAAAAAATAGTCCGAAATAACGATCCAAAAAAACCCATTATCGGTATTGATGCTTCACGTTGGGAGGATCCTCGATATCCTGGTCAAGAAAAAAGAACTGGGGTGGAAGTTTATTCGAAATATCTGATCGAAAGCCTGATACCGCAGATTAATCAGGATAAGTTCAGAATCAGAATATATACTCCAAGAACCATTACCGATCTTCCGCTTGAGATACAGAAGGTTATACCAGGGCAGAAAAAGTGGACCAAAAAATTCTTAACCCAAGAATTAAAACATTCTCCGATTGATTATTTTTTTACCCCTTCTTATTTTATTCCAAAAAATGCACCGGAAAATAGTTACGTTACCGTTCACGATGTCATCTTTAAGGCCAGTCCGAAAAGATATTCCGCCTGGGAAAGAATCAAGCAGAATTACGCGGTAAAACAAAACATCAAAAGAGCAAAAAAAATAATTACCGTTTCTGAATATTCAAAAAATGAGATATCAAAATATTTTAACATCCAAAAAGAGAATATAGTGGTTGCTCCGATCGGCCACAATCAATGGACAGATATTGAAAAAAATAATGAAAGAGACAAAAGCATCCTTTTCATCGGTCGGATCGAGAAAAAAAAGTCAATCGATCTATTGATAAGCGCTTTTTACCAATTTCAAAAAAACAAACCGGAGTGGAGGCTGATATTGGCTGGCAAGCCAGGCTTTGGCATTGACGATACAAAAAAGTTGATCGACAGATTGGGCATCCAGGACAAAGTTCAGCTTTTGGGCTATGTCTCGGAAGAAACGAAAAAAAATCTGCTTACTTCATCAAGCATCTATGCTCACCCGAGCTCCAATGAAGGCTCATGCATCCCATTGTTCGAGGCTTGGGATGCGGAAATACCTGCCATTGTCAGTGATTCCGAAATTTTAAAAGAAGTAGGCAAAGCTGGCGCATTATTTTTCAAAGCAGGCGAAGAAAAAGACCTTCTTGATAAATTGAACTTGTTGGCAGAAGATATGGCTTTAAGAAAAGCATTGATTGAAAAAGGAAGGACGTTGATAAAGAATATGGGGTGGCAAAAAACCGCCAAAATCGTACTCGATACCATTACTAATAAATAGCAGCATGAAAATTTGCATAATCAACAATCTCGTCAGACCTTTGGGAAGCGGAACTGAAAGGGTGGTTGAAATAATCACTGATGGTCTGAAATTAAAAGGCCATGAAGTTTTTATCATTACTACCAAGCCATGGGGAATAGACTTGCGCGAAGTGGATGATGTAAGAACGTATCTTCTTGGCGGCTTCAGCTCCAGTTTTTATCATCTGAAAAAAATTCCTTTTTTGTTCAAGCCGTTCTGGCACCTGATCAACATTTTCAATCTTTCAAACTATTTTAAAATCAACCGGATCTTAAAAAACGAACGCCCTGATTTAGTCATGACAAATAATCTGATGGGTGTAGGCTTTTTGACTCATTTAGCTATCAAAAAAAACAAGGTGAAGCATTATCACATTCTGCATGATGTGCAGCTCTTGCATCCTTCCGGACTGATCATTTATGGCAAGGAAAAAATAATCGATTCTTGGTTTGCCAAAATATATCAGATGATAAATCGTCAGCTATTTTCAAGACCAGATCTCGTAATCTCTCCTTCATCGTGGTTGCTAAAAATGCATCTAGACAAAGGATTTTTTCCTAATTCTAAAAACGTAGTTTTACCCAATCCGGTAAAAGATGTTGTAATCGATGAGACAAGAGAAAGAGGTGACAGCTTCTTGTGCATCGGTCAGGTGGAGCCGCACAAAGGGATAATATTTACCATTGAAACGTTCAGCCATCTGAAAGATCTTAAACTTTCCATAATCGGCTCCGGCAGCCAGATTGAAACTGCCAAAGAGAGTGCAAAAATCAATCCAGACATCAGATTTTTTGGTCAAATCGATCATGACAAGATAAAAGAGTTTATGCTTTCTGGAAAGGCCTTGATCCTGCCTTCACTTTGTTATGAAAATTCACCCACCTCCATCTACGAAGCCTTTGCGAGCGGCCTTCCTGTGATAGGTGCTAATATCGGTGGAATACCTGAATTATTAAAAGATGGTTGCGGGATATTATTTGAGCCTGGCAATAGCAAAGACTTAGTAGGCAAAATAAATTGGTTTCTGGATAACCCTCGACAGGTTGATGAAATGGCAAAAAAAGCACAAGAAAAAATTAAGAATTTTTATCTTGATAATTATTTGAAAAGAATCTTAGAAGATTAATTCAGCCTTAATAAAAATATAGTAATTTGCATTTATCCGATAGGATTTAATTATTAAATGCAAATTTATGAAAAAATTAGCTTGTAGCGACATGGGCATTGAGGATTGTGAATTCATTGCCAAGGGTAATAACGAGGAAGAGGTGATCCAAAGAATGATGATGCATCATAAAACTCACCATCCGGATGAGATGCAAGATATGTCAGAAGAAGAAATGAAAGAAAGTATGAAAGACAAAATAGAGAATGAGTAAAATTTAAAACACAAAAAGAACGCTTTATGCGTTTTTTTTGCGTGAACTTGTTGAGTTGATAATTAGAATGAACTAAATAAGCGATATAGCTCTAACGAAGATCTTCTAATTATCAGACTAAGATACAAATATTAAAAAATTATGAAGAAGAAATTATCCCCAGCCACGATCAACCATCGCATCTGCTACTCTTTTTACAGCAAGCGCATAGGCACCGAAACGCAATGAGGTCTTGTATTTGTTTTTTAATTCCCAGGATTCATCGAATGAAGTACGCATTATCCTTTCTAGCCGTTTCAAAACATGGTCTTCATCCCAATAATATCCATAGCTATTCTGCACTTGCTCGAAATAACTGACTGCCACACCTCCGGCATTAGCAAGGATATCAGGTACTACCACAATGCCTTTTTCATATAAAACTTTATCTGCCTCGGGAGTAATCGGACCATTGGCAAGCTCTACGATCAGCTTCGAATTTATTCCTGCAACATTTTCCATCGTTATTGCATTCTCTAGAGCAGCGGGAATCAGAATATCCGTTGCACAGTCAAAGATGAAATTTTGATCCTTGTCCTCCGCACCTTGGCACTGGCCTACAGACCCCGTATTGACTTTATGGCTCCAAACCGCCTCCATGTCCAGCCCCATCGGATTATATACTGAGCAAGTTGAATCGCTGACTACAGTAATCTTATAACCGGCTTTTTGTAAAATCTTCCCCATATGGCTGCCGGCATTGCCAAAACCTTGGATACCGACAGTCAAGCCTTCTTTATTCAAACCCATTTTCTTAACCGCTTCTTCCAGCACATAAACAGCGCCTTGAGCGGTGGAATATTCTCTCGCTTTTGAACCGCCGATACTTAATGGCTTACCCGTAATAACCCCCGGCAAATGTCTACCCGTTATTTTTTCATATTCATCCATCATCCAGCCCATAATCTTGGGATTGGTATTCACGTCCGGTGCCGGTACATCTTTTTCTGGACCTATTACTTGATAGATAGCTCTGATATAGCCGCGTGCCAATCTTTCCAATTCATTTTCTGATAACATTTTTGGGTCAACAATTATTCCACCTTTACCCCCACCCAAAGGAATATTTACAACTGCGGTTTTCCAAGTCATCCAAGCGCTCAAAGCCTTCACCTCGGATACGTTAACCTCAGGATGAAAACGAATCCCACCTTTGAATGGACCTCGTGCATCATTGAATTGAGAACGGAAACCTTGAAAAACTTTTACTGTGCCATCATCCATTTTTACCGGTATGGATACTTCTAAGAATTTCTGCGGAGCTTTAAGCTGTTCATATATATTGCCGGGAAGATTCAAGAAAGAATTGACTTCTTCCAGTTGTCTCATCGCGTTTTCGAAAGCATTTACTTCTAACATAAAATTTGATTTATTTTAAAATTTCATTTAATTCAGCGGCAAAAGATTCTTTTTCTTTATAACCGATGAATTCTTTGATTATTTGGCCACCTTTGAAAAGTTTCATATTTGGGATACTTTGAATGTTGTATTTGCCAGCCAATTCTGCGTGATCCATGTTTTCCACATCTAGCTTGCCGATCTTCATTTTCCCATCGAACTGTTCCGAAAGGTCATCAAGAACAGGGGACATCATTTTGCAAGGTCCGCACCAAGGTGCCCAAAAATCTACCAATATTGGCAGATCGGATTTTAGCACTTCTACTTCGAAGTTCTTGTCACTTAGCGTAATTGTTTTGCTCATATTTTATATTTAATTTTTAATTAACTTTTAATTTTGTAATTTGAATAATTTTTGCAAATGCTCTTTTTTAATTTTTTCACCTCTTTCAAAACGACAGATGAATTCATTTTCCAAAAGTTCAGCAGCGAGCATGGTAATCGCCTGACGCACTGCGTTGGTTTGGGTTATGATATCAGTGCAACCTTTCTTTTCTTCAATCATTTTTCTGATCCCTCGGATTTGCCCCTCAATCCTTGAAAGTCTATTGAGAATTTTAATCTCTTCCTCATCACCTTTCTTTATTACTTCTTTCTTTTTTTTCATAATGATTGTTTATATTTATACCTATTTTTATACCCCCTGGGGGTATAATAACATCAATTAATAAATTGTACAATATGTTAATTAAAGAATATTGAACTTCCGGTCAGATTATGCTAAAGTAAAAGTAATTAATGCAAATTAACGCTATTTTCATCAATAAAAGGAGGACCACATGAAAGTTCTGCGAGGAAAAGTGAAAGGTAGTCTACTCAGACTTGAATTGTCCATAACTATCGAACAAAACATGCCGCGTAATGACCAGGTGATTGCAGTCATGTTCTATGGCGAGAAATACTGCAGCCAAACATTTATCCTTAGAAGCATGGACTACCAAGCTGGCTTCCAGGACGTCAGAACCGAGGCAACGTCAATAAAAGATAAAGCCACGGATGGGGACAGCTACTGCTCTCTCATCGCCATAATGTCTGAGGCTGAGTTCTTGAACCTGTTGAAAAATGATAATATCCAGAATGAACATTTGGCAAAAATCATTTATAACTTCAAGAAAAACATGCCGGACTCAAAGAAAGTCGTTGCCACTGTCAAAGAACGACCCAAAGCAGTTTACAACAAAAAGGCGATAATTCACTTTTTTTTGGGAATTGTCCTGGCTATCATTGCATGCGTTATCGCAGCGGTTGGCCCGGCATTTTATCTTTCGGGTGAAAAATATCTTTTTATCGCCTTTGCGATAGCATTACTGATATTCGCCCTTCTGTTAGTTGCAAAAGGGGCAAACAACCTTTCTGCCACAGAAAATAACTAAGACGACCAAGTCGTCTTTTTTTATTTTCCCCTATCCTTTGGAAGAGCCTGTCCTCAGCTTGATTGGGGAAGAGGGCTAGGGGTGAGGTTTGTCTTTTTAGGCACGCACCAATATTTTCAACCTACCTCTGATATTTAAATACAAATACCTCACCATTTCCGATTGATTGCCATGAATCTGCCTCGAGCTTTGATTCCTCCAATATTTTAGGGGAGGCATACCAATATTTATTAAGAACAAAATAAGCTTCATTAACACCAGCAAGATTCATTGCTTCAATAATCGTTTCACGAGCAGGCTTCTTGTAAACCATGTCTAAATAATAACCATACAAGAGACCGCTAGTTGGTACTGGATAATAGAAAATTTTATTTTTGTAATACTTATTGAAGCCAAACTGACTCAAAGCGGCTGCACTAACCTGCTGATTGGCGAGAACGATATAATCTTTCCCGGCATTGTCATTTATATACCTGACTGCTTCAACATCAAAATTACCGACTGAATAGCCGTGAGAATTAAAAAATTTATCATAGCGCGGATAACTCAAGTAAAATGAGCTGCTTATTAACAAAGAAAAAATCAGCAGCCAGCTGAATTGAACATATTTTTTCTGCGCCAGCATTCTTTTTACAAAAGAATGCAAGGCAAGCAAAACAAAAGGCAAGAAAAAAATTATAGCTACGGTAAATATACGATCAGCAAAATCCGACCTTTCATAATTGATTAAATAATTAAAAGGCAAGAGCTTGGCAAGCAAATATGAAAGCAAAAGCGCTGGGCCAATAACCAGGTACGGTCTATAATCCTCCTCTTTATTATTTGTTTTGTAATAAATTACCGTGCCAACAACAATCAACAATAAAACAATCCAAATCAGATTCTGGCCATAAAGATAAACAAGATTCAGGATAACATCATCCTGGGCGGGAAAATTAAAACCGGGCAATTCGATTAAATTAGCAAAAGAAAAATCAGCAAAACTGATACTATTTTTTTCCAAAAGATAAAAGGTCGCAGGCAAAGAGATGACCGTAAAAATAAAAATGGTAGAGATTAAATATTTTTTTAATTTAAAATCATGTTTAAAGATGGTGATCAGTAAAAAGAAAAAGATCGCAGGAAAACCCACTATTGGGTGAACAGCTAAGGCGGTCAGAGACAATAAACCGATAAGCAAATAATTTTTTTGATCTTGCCAATTCAGACCATAAATAATGATCAATAATAATAGCAGATAGGCGAAATTTTGTGGAGTGGTGAATGTTAGAATTGAAAAGGGAAGAATCAACAATAAACAAGAGGTAAGGCTGGCGTGTTGGTAGTTTAATTGCTTTTTCAATACATTTACCAATGTCACAGGCAATAGGAAGACGGCCATTACGGGAACCAACAGAAGGTTCAACCAATGGATAGGCAAGGCTAAAATTTTATGCAAAATTATTATCAAGCTGTACTGCCCAAGGTAATAGTTAGGCTTCGGCAGAACAAATCCTTGCTCATCAATCAATCCAAGTGTAGCGTTATGAATAAAAAAATCATAGCCATAGCCGAGGCGATAAACCAGCCAGATTACGGAAAAGGAGAAAAACAGATGCACCATCAATAATATAGTCTTATTCTTTTGCAAATATATTAATAAAAAAAGTAAAATAAAAGTCGCTAGAAAATAAATAAAGAAAAAATAACCAGGCAGAACCTCCCAAGGTGAAATAATCGATTTGCTGGTGGAATTATTAGATAAAACAAAAAGACCGATTGCTACTAAAAAAATATAAAAGGGGATTAACAGGTTAAAAATTCGATTAGTTTTTTCAACGCCCAATAATTGCTTCAATCCTGAAAGGAAACTTGCCCACCATTTCTCGAAAGGAATCGTCCTCCAAAACTTCAACCCAAAAAGATGGCTGCTCCATGTCTTCGACCCAAAAGGAGGACTCGTCCTCCGTAGCTTCAGCGTAGGAGGATTGAACTTTTTAATAAAATAATGTAAGATACCATAAGTAATAATAACTAAAATTAGGCTAAATATTACACCAGTCCAATTCAAGGCATATACGCGATAAACGATAGCTCCCCAGAAAGAAACCAAAAGCAAAAAAACCAAAACATTTTGGCTAAAGTTGAAATAATTAAACACATTCTTGATCATGCTATAATTTTAGCATTTTTAATATAATCTACAAAATCTTTATATAAAAACATGTTGTGTCGTCCCTTCCTCTTGGATAAGAGGAAGGACAGGATGGAGTTTGAAAGTCATGGATGTGGCAAGATGTTCATTTATTCATCAACATCCAACTCCATAGCCCTCCTCTAAGCTTAGAGGAGGGGACGATAATTATAATTATTGGAAAACTAACACATGTTAACAACAATAAAAAATTTTTTAAAATTACATTGGCGACTGCTACTAATAATTTCAGCAGCAATTGTCTTTTTTATTGGCACCAGCAGTTACAATTATCAAACCCAGCAAAATGGTTTTATTAAGTGGTCATCTCCGGACGAAACTGCCAATTACACCTTTACCAAACTATATGCTCAATCCGGCAACCTAACCATCAATGAAAAATACAACTCTTTGGCTAATAACATCATCCATCCGCGCAGTTTTTTAGCACAAGGCGATCTGCTTAAACCGATGAGTTTTCTGGGCCTAATTCTTGTCTATGGCAAAATTGCCGCCCTTACAAGCTACAAAGTTATTCCATATCTGACACCTTTCTTTGGTGCGCTAGGAATTATCTTTTTTTATTTTTTGATCAAGCAATTATTCGGCAAGAACAATGGTTTGATTTCCGCCTTGCTGTTGGCAGTATTTCCTCCTTTTGTTTATTACTCCAGCCGTAGCATGTTCCACAATGTGCTTTTTGTTGTCTTGTTGATTATTGGATTATATTTTGCGGTTTTAATGAACAAAGATGAAGGTCCATCAACAAACGAACAAGCAAAAAATAATAAAGCAAACTGTCGGAACAAATTTATCTATCCAGCATTAAGCGGATTATTCATCGGCCTAGCCATAATAACAAGAACTTCGGAAATGCTTTGGCTCTTGCCATTGCTAACTATCCTTTGGCTATTCAACATCAAAAGAACCGGTATTGTTAAATTGATAATATTGATCTGTTTTCTTGCTTTAAGCATCTTGCCAGTTATCTATTGGAATCAAATTTTATATAATGCGCCGCTCAATACCGGCTATCCGGAGATGAATAGCTCAATCGAGAAACTTACCGAATCCAGCAGTCAGTTAATCAAAACAACTGTCAGCAAGACTAGCGAGCTTGACGCCATAAAAGCGCTGGCCACAAAAATAAAAAACACCATCTTTTACTTCGGCCTTGATGCCTACAAAAGCTTCAAGATGTTTTACTATTATTTTTTTCACATGTTCGCTTGGCTGTTCTGGTCTGCAGTCCTGGGGTTCTTGCTTTTTCTATTTTCTTACAAAGAAATCAAAAAGAGACATCTGGCATTCTTGGCAGCCTATCTGGTAACTTCCACAGTCCTATTATTTTATTATGGCAGCTGGGAATTCCATGACAATCCCGACCCAAAACAGACAACCATCGGCAATTCATATACCCGCTATTGGCTGCCGATCTATTTAGGCGCAATGCCTTTCGCTAGTCTATTCATATTAAAAATTTCTCAGCTTCTAAAAAATAAATTTTTAATCATTGGAACAAGAATCGCTTTTTTAATTGTAATATATTTCATCTCAATCCAATTCGTCCTATTCGGCTCGGCAGAGGGCTTGGTTGTTTCTGCGAAAAAGCAAAAAGCCACCAAAGCAGAATACGATCAAGTCCTATCTTTGACAGAAAATAATTCCGTAATCATAACCCGCTATCACGACAAACTATTCTTCCCGGAGCGCAAAGTGATCATGGGCTTATTCGACGATGACAATATGAACCTGGAATATGCCAAACTGACAAACCTCCTGCCAGTCTATTACTACAATTTCACCTTTCCAGAAAAAGATTTTAATTATCTGAATAACAATAAACTAAAAAAAGCTAACTTAAAAATATCTATAGTAAAATCTATTACAAAAGACTTTAGTTTGTATAGATTGGAAAAAAACTAGGAAAATGGCTATTCCAAATAGCATAATTACACCAATAAAACATCTTATGATGTTTTTTATTTAATATTAGCAATAACATTAAATTATCGCACATTACTGTTGACAAAAGATATAAACTATGGTATGATTAATTATCAATAAAATATTATGGAAGTAAAAAAAATATTAATTCCCAACAAGCCACATCTGGATCCGGTTGCTGCAATATTTTTATTAATGAAGTATGGTAAGGAAAAGTTTACTGGCATAGAAGATGCAAACATTATTTTTTGGGAAAATAGCGAAAATCCAACAGAAGAAGAAATAAAAAATTTTGAAAAAGAAGGAGTGCTTTTGATAGATGTCGGAGGAGGAATATTCGATCATCACAATAAAAACACCCATGAAACTACTACTTCCTTGGTTGCAAGTTATTTAGGAATTGAACAAAACCCTGAACTCAGCAGTTTACTAACATATATAAGAGAAGATGATCTAGAAGGCCTGCATAACCGCTATGGAGAATTGGCCTATTTACTTAAGGTTATGTACAAGCAAAACACTTCGCTGAGCGAAGTAGTCGGAACGGCTTTGCATATATTAGAATTATTTCAGGCAGGACAGATGGATTGGCACTACAAAGTAAAAGGTGAATACGAAGCAAAAAAGCAAATTTTAAAAGTTAAAAGAAATCAGAAAAAATTAAAAGTTGGCATAATTGAATCAGACAATGTTCAAGTTGCAAATTACGGAATAACCCAAGACAATGTATCCGTTATAATTCAGAAAAGAAGCAGTGGACACGTAATGATTCTTACAAATAAACACCACCGCATTGATTTAAGAGAAGTGATAGGTGCGATTCGAAAGAAAGAATTAGAGTTAATGGGTTATGATAAAACAATTGATGCAAGAAAATTGAGGTTTGAAGGGAAAAATTCACAGTTACCTAATTGGTTTTATCACAGATCATTAAATTCATTTTTAAACGGCTCAGACGCCTTAGTAAAAGCAGAACCAACCAAAGTACCATTTAACGATATAGTAAGATTTGTAATATACAGCTTAACAACTGATAAATCAGAATTGTGCGACTGCCACCAGAGCGGACAGAACTGTCCTTATGTCGAATACGGATTTATTAAGTGCCAAGAAAGAAAAAGAAATCAAAATTAAAATCAATTTTTTTATATATTGATGAAAAGGGAGGGTTCGACCTTTTGACAACAAAAAACAAATAACCAAGAGATATCAACTTCAGCCCCTAGATGTAGTAGGGACCCATTCGGGAAAGGAGAAGATGATGAACAAGAATCAGGTTGTAACTTTGTTAGCCGCGGTTTTTTTCAACAAACAGAACCTCAGCAACTGCCCGGTGTGTGGCAAAGAAAAAGACGGGAAAAAGATGGTTTGCATTGAATGCTTCTCGGAGGTTGGTGATGCCGCTGTTTTCAACCGCGCAATGGCTGATCTCTCGGCTACCTTCGGTCACGAAAACGCCGTCAAGACCGGTGTCCAAAGAGGATACCTCATGGAAGGCCAGTTCTTTGCCAACCGGAAGGTCGGCAAAAGTGCCAAGCTTTTTACCCCCAAGGAAGAAACCGGCATCAAGCCTTACTACCAGTTCAGCGTACCTGTGGTAGGCGGAAACCTGGACGTAAATGTCTTTGGTGCTACCGAAGAAGATCTCGGCCATTACATTGCCGGTGTTGTCGAGGTAAAATACCGCGACACTAAAGCCGGACAGGTACCGTACCTGAGGATCCAAAAGGTTGAAGGTGTCGCTTCTGACGTCAACCTTGTTATCGGCAAGTTCAATGAAACTCCCGAAAATCATCGGGAGGATCTTCCCTTACTTCACCACAAGGGGATCCTCAACAAGGACCAGGGCGAAAATGAGAGACTGCTCATGTTCTCCATAGGCTTCGCCGACGTCCAACCGGTTGCTAAAGCCGCCTAACCATGGCGACGTAAGCACCACTACCAAAGAGTCTTAGAACAAACCCACCAGGTTTGCGCTAAGACTCTTTTTCGTTTGGCGAAAAAATAAAATAATGTTATAATAAACAACATCAACACAGCACGTGTACACAAAAGCACGTAATCAGATTTTATTGTTCACGTGCTTAATTGCTCACGTGTTCAAGTGACCACTCCATGCCTCAAAAAAATAACAAAAACATATATATTAATAAGGATGACTACAAGGCATCTCGTTTTGTTTTGGATTTGAACGCTCATCTTAAGGCAGAAGCTGATAAAAAAGAGATCAAACCGACTAAAAAAGAAAAAATAAAATCATATATAGAAAGTGTAGCCATGGGGGAGAAGAAGCTTGTTTACAAGCCGGATTTTTCGGAAACGCAAGCGAGATTGACACATTCAGGTAAAAAATTATTTTCAACTTCAAAATCTAAAGTTTTTAAATTAATAAACAGAATTAAAAAATTAATTCTGGGGATAATAAAAATTATTTTCTGGCCGGTTATCTTAGTGGGAAAATTATTTTATTCCATCTGCTACAGCATCGGTTGGACAGTGATTTTCCTGTCTCGGTTCATAACTCTATTAGTCATCGCTTTAAAAAATTTAATTGGCGGAAATTTGAAGCGCGGCTACGTATTGTTCAATGAAAATATCAAATTTAAATTGAAATTTAAGTTGCCGAAAAGAATTTCAAGACAAGAAAAAAAACTAGTGAAGAAAATAAGCAAGATGATTGCAACGGAGCTCGACTCCGAAACTTCGGAGTCGAGCTCCGTTGTTTCACCAGATGTTATAAATTCTAGTTTCTTCTTAAACTTTAAAAAGGTGCTGTCTTTTGCTATCGTATTGATCGTTTTAATTCTCCCATTCAAAGCTTATACTTTTTATCAATCCTTAGATGATTTGAAAAATAAACTAACAGGGGAGACGAGCCAAGCAATCAATGATATGGTGTCTGCCGGCAAATCGGCAGCAGATCTTGATTTTGAAAAAGCTAGCCAAAATTTTTCCGCTGCTGGCAGTAATTTTTTCAAAGCTCAAAGTCAGATTACCGAAATCCATGACATTCTATTGAATATCGCCAGTGTCGTTCCCAACCAAAATATTCGTTTGGCCAGCAACGCAAAATATATTCTAGCCGCAGGACAAGAAACAGCCCTTTTGGGACAGAATTTAAGTTTGGCAGTCAATTCAATCCTGATGAACGATGGCCAGCCCAAAGACATCGTTAAAATGCTTGATAATTTTACCGCCCACAGCAATGAGGCGATCAACAATGCTCGAAGTCTGAATCAGGAGCTTAAAAACATTGAAATAAATGACTTGCCAGAAGAGTACCGACAACAATTCATTGAAGCTAAAGAAAAGGCTGTTTTTCTTGAAAAAAGCTTGACTGAATTCGTTGATTTGATTGAAAAAATCAAGATTTTAATCGGGGTTGACCAAGACAAGCGCTATCTGCTAATCTTCCAAAATAATGCCGAAGCAAGGGCAACCGGTGGCTTTTTTGGCAGCTATGCCTTGGTTGATTTCCACAAAGGTAAAATAAAGAATATCGAGACCCCAGGCGGCGGCAGTTATGATACCGAAGCCGGTCTAAGAGAAAGAATCGTCGCGCCATCACCCTTACATCTACTCAATCCTTTATGGCATTTTTGGGATGCCAACTGGTGGCCGGATTGGCCGACTGCGGCAAAGAAATTGATGTGGTTCTATGAAAAAAGCGACGGCCCGACTGTTGATGGCGTCATCAGTCTGACTCCCACTGTCATCGAGGAATATTTAAAAATCATCGGTCCGATCGATATGAAAGAGAAATACGGAGAAATAATCGATGAAAAAAACTTCTGGGATGTAGCACAAAAATTTTCCGAACAAAAACCTGACCAGACCAAAGAACCGAAAAAAATTATCGGCGATCTGATGAATCAGATGATCTCTGGATTACCCAATAAATTCAATCGTGAAAGCCTGTTCGGTTTGATCAACGCTACGGAAAAAAATTTACGGGAAAAGCAAGTTTTATTCTTTTTCAAAAATCAGGAATTGCAAGAGGCGATTGAAAACTATGGCTGGGATGGGAAAATAAAAAACACCGAATGGGATTATTTATCTATCGTCAACAGCAACATCGGCGGCGGCAAGAGTGATAAAAAAATAATTCAAAAGGTTCATCATCAAGCCGAAGTCATGCCCGATGGCTCAATTATTAATAAGCTGGAAATCAGCCGCGCGCACACAGGAGAAAAAAATGAAATGTTCAGCGGCGTGCGCAATGTCGATTGGATGAGAATTTACGTGCCCGCAGGCAGTGAATTGATTGAAACCCGAGGATTTTCTGCACCTAACAAAACATTGTTCACCTTGCCCGACCCATCATGGAAAATCGATCCCGATCTTGCAAATGAAGAATCATTCGCCGAAATAAATATCGATTCCGGAACCAAGATCTACAAAGAAGCAGGGAAAACTGTTTTTGCAAATTGGTCTATGGTTGATCCAGGAGAGACAACCAACATCTACCTGAAATACAAGCTGCCGTTCCAGCTGACAAAAAAAGAGCCAACAGATTTTTGGCAAAGGGTTGTCGCTATCATCAACCCCAACAAAAAGCAACTTTATCCATATGCTTTATTGGCACAAAAACAGGCCGGCGCTTTATCCAATGAATTCTTTAGCCGCTTGATCATTAATGAAAAAGCAAAATTTTCACCCGTCTGGAATTATCCGAAAAACTTAGGTAAAACTAATTTTTCCATTGATAATACCGGCTGGAAAATCAATGATGAACTGAATGTAGATAAATACTGGGCAGTGTTTTTAGAAGAAAAATAACTTCAAAATATAATATTAAATAATATGCCAAACCCAAATAATCAGCTGAAAAAAGATAACCCGAAATCTACTAATCCTCCAATTCCAGAAAGCAATAAAGACCAATCCCAAGTTGCTTTGGAAAATTCGACATCAGAAAAAGAGAATGAAAAAGTTGATTTTCTGCAAGGGGAAATCCGTGAAAACGAAATTGATGAGGGGCTGTCTGAAATTTATCAGGACGAAAACGGCAACATGGCTGATGTAAAAAAGCTGGACATAAAAAAAGCTCATGGATTCATCTACAAGCTGTTAGTTTCTGCTGTTCTTTTATCATTGCTTTTTATCGCCGGAAAATACGGCTATGATTATTATCTGCAAAAAACTGCCGGCAGTAAAGCTATCAGTTTTACGGTAGAATCTGAAAAGGAAATTGTTGCAGGCAAAGAATTCTATTACACGATCGCTTACAAAAATTTTGACAAGGTCGATCTGAAAGACATTACTATAACAACAGTATTTCCTGATAATTTTATCTTCTTGGAAAGTTCTATGCCAACTAGCACCAACGACAATACTTGGAAGATAGAAAAACTGGATATGCGACGCAGTGGGGAAATAAAAATCAAGGGCAAGCTGATCGGAGAAGAAGGGCAAAAGAATATTTTGTTGGCCAGCATGCTTTATACCCCGGTAAATTTTTCCTCGGAATTCAAAAAAGAAACTTCTTTTGAAAACAAGATCAGTTCCATCGGCATCGAATTCAATTTCGAAGCTGACACAGATACATTAGTAGGGGAAGAAACCAGTCTATCCATAAAATACAAAGCAAAAGCGGATAATTCCATAAACAGTTTCCGCATCACTGCCGAGCCGAATGAAAACATAGAAATTCTTAACAGCTCATCAACCGCGATAGCGACAACGACCGAGGAAAATAATGCCACAACCTCCGATCCCATGGCAAGCTCTACTTTTCCGGGGATATGGCAAGTTGAACAGGTTACTGACCAAGAAAATGAAATCATAATCAAATTGAAATTCAAAGACAAAATTGAACAAGGAAACTTATTAAATTTAAAATTTGAACATTCTACGGATGGGCAAAAGTATCTGCCTTTTCTTAAAAAAGAAATTCCTTTTGAAATAATGAAGCGGAATCTCAACCTCAACCTTATTATCAACGGCTCGAGGACAGATCAAGGAATTGATTTCGACCAAACCCTCAACTATTCGATCGCCTACAGCAATAAAGGCGATACAGAAATGACAGACGTAGTGATTATGGCAGTGCTGGAAAGTGATTTCCTGGATTGGAAAAGTCTGGATGATAAAAATTCCGGGGTAATTAAAAATGATGCGATCATCTGGACCAAGGCGGAAATTCCCGGGCTAGCCACAATAACTCCTAATACCACCGGATCAATAGATTTTTCTATAAAAGTCAGTCCTTTGGGAGAAATCGATCCGAACAAAAAACACCAAGTCAAAAGTTATGCCACCTTTAGCGTCGGCAATATCAAGAACGAAAACAAGCTTGAGAATCGAAGCAATGAAATAATCGGCAAAATCAATAGCGATCTATCGGTCAAAGAGCAAATCAAGTATTTTAATGATGACAATATCGCTGTCGGTTCTGGGCCATTGCCGCCAAAAGTCGGCGAGACTACCAGCTTTAAAGTATATTGGGATTTGTCCAATAATCTAAATGAGTTAACTGATTTGAAAATAGAATCAGTTTTGCCGCAAAATGTCAGTTGGCAAAATAAAAACCAAACGGATCTGGGCACAATTCAATATGACCAAGCAAGCAGAAAAATCACCTGGAACATTGGCCGACTGCCGATCACCGTCTACAAAGCAACTGCTGAATTCGACATAAGCGTAACTCCGACGGAAGAAGATAGGAATAAAATAATGATCCTGTTATCCGGCACCACGATTTATGCTAATGACAATTCGACCAATTCAGAAATAAAAAAGGTCAATAAAGCGAAAACTACAAAATTAGAAGACGATCAAATCTTTTCTGATGACGGTCGTATCAAGTAACTTTGCCTTATCTCCTTTCCCATGGAGACGGAAGGCAAAAATTAATTAAAAACTTCACAAACCTCACCCCAACCCTCTCCTTCTAAAGGAGAGGGGGCTAGAAAAATGAACCATTTCAAAATATTAAAAAGATCAAAAAAATCAAGCGCGAGACTGACAACTCTAAAGACTGCTCATGGCAGAATTAACGGCCCCTTTTTCATGCCGGTTGCGACCCAAGGCACCATTAAACATATTAGCACCTTGGAGATGGAAAAAATGTCTGCGCAAATCTTGCTGTCCAACACCTATCACCTGATGTTGCGTCCTGGAGAAAAGTTGATAAAAAAACAAGGGGGACTTCATCATTACATCAAGTGGAATAAACCGATCCTTACAGATAGCGGCGGATTTCAAGTTTTTAGTTTGGCAGGAACACAAAATCGTTCAGGACAAAAACTGGTAAAATTGTCGGGGGAAGGTGTTGCATTTAAGTCCTATCTAGATGGTAGCAAATTCTTTTTATCTCCGGAAAAAGCGTTGCAAATCCAATCAGATCTCGGCGTTGATATCGCTGTTTGCCTTGATGAATGTGTTGCCTTGCCGGCCGAAAAAAAATATATTGAAAAATCTGTCGAACTAACTACTGCTTGGGCAAAAAGAAGTAAAATTTTTTATAACAAAATCAAAAAAAATAAGCCCTTACTTCATTGCGTTATCCAGGGAGGCCTGGACAAGGACCTAAGAATGAAAAGTCTAAATGATTTGAAAGAGATCGGTTTTGACGGCTACAACATCGGCGGACTAGCGGTAGGAGAAACTAATGAAAAAATGTTTGAAATACTTGATTTCCTTGTACCGGAAATGCCAGAAGATAAGCCGAGATATCTCATGGGCGTCGGTTATCCGGAACAGATTCTGGAAGCGGTAAAAAAAGGAGTAGATATGTTTGACTGCGTCATACCGACCAGAGAAGGCAGACACGGTCGTCTTTTCCAGTGGCGCAAGCAGTACAAAAAATATCTTACCGCTCGAAAAACTAATGATAAATTTTATCAAACGATCAATATCACTAATACCAAGTTTGCCAATGACCAAAGCCCGATCAACCCTGACTCCAAACTGCCTGAATTAAGGACATATTCCAAAGCATACCTTAACTATCTTTTTAAGATAAAAGAACCATTAGGAATGCGTTTGGCAAGTTTGAATAATCTTGAATTTTATCTTCGTCTTTCTGATGAAATAAGGAACGCAATCAAAAAAGATGGGATTTGATTTACACAACCGTTAAATCATATTATAATAAAAATATATTTCCCCTCATTGTCTTGCAAAAAATTGCCAAAGTAATTCAATATGAAATTCTCAGAATATCTATCAATCTTAAAATCAACAGAAAGTCTTGATTCTGATCGAGACGGTCTTTTGGATAAAGAAGAACTTGTTTGGGGCACTGACCCTTTTAATCCAGACACGGACGGAGATGGCATGAACGATGGTGATGAGATTAAGGCAGGCAGAAATCCTCTCGGTAAAGGCAGACTCAAAGATCTGTTCATTCCTCATCCAGGCAATGATTACAAGCCTCATGCACTCCATCCTAAAAGGATAGCCTTCCATGCATCAGCAGCCCTTGCTATCAAGGCGATCGTTGTTGTCTTTTTGGTCAGCTTTCCAATCGATGCTTGGCTCATGCCGGATGTATTAAAAGAACAAAGTTTAAAAATCATCAGCCTGACCAATCAAATCAGAGCAGAGCAAGGCCTGAACAGATTGAAAGAAAATCAATCATTAAACCAGGCGGCTTATGAAAAAACTCATGACATGTTGTTGAATCAATATTTTGCTCATGTAAGTCCCAGCAAAAAAGGAGTGGCAGATTGGCTGAGAGCTGTTAAATATAATTTTGCGGTAGCCGGAGAAAACCTGGCAATGGGCTTCTCTGACCCCAACGAGGTTGTAGAAAAATGGAAAGAAAGCGAAACCCATTATGCAAATATAATCGACCCTGATTATAGAGAAATAGGCGTCAATGTCGCTAGCGGCAACTACAAAGATATAGACACCACTTTCATAGCACAACTATTTGGACAGCCGCAGATACAGAATTTTCAAGAAAAGAAAGTTTTGGGCAAATTGATAATCAATATCGCCAAGCAAGCTTCGGCCGAAAGTGCGACCGGCACAAAAAAGGATCTGATTTTAACTCCTACTGAAGAAAAAATATTGGGCGAAAAAGAAACTTCACCATCCCTAGACGAAACGAATGCAAATCCTTTGGTAAGCTTGTCATTGATCGAAGCGGAAGAGGGCAGGAGACAGTTCTTGAAGGTTGAAGCACAACTGCCAACAAACGTCACCAAAGCATCACTTCTTTATGATGGGTACCCGATCGAACTTTCACGCTACGGCGCAAATAATCTGAATCAATGGTCTGGGAACTATGTTATCTCAAAAAATTCAAATGACGATTCCAATATAGTAACGTTGGCGACATTAAAAACATTAGATACAAGCGGGGCCATCAAGACATTTGATGTCGACTCAAGCAATCTACGACCGACAAAGCCATCTTACTTTGATGAATACAGTTTTTTAAAAAATAATCCTTCACGCACTATCACTCCATTGCTGTCGATATCGTCTGCATATTATTTTATTCTTTTGCTAATAGCTATTTTTGCATTATTCTTGAACATCTTTATAGAAATCAAAAAGCAACATCCGAAAATAATCTTATCAACTTTCAGTCTGATTTTTTTATTGACGATTCTCATATTAATTTAATGAATTAAAAAAATTTTTTGCATAATTATCCACCTAAAATATGGTGGATTTTTTTATTTATTTTTAAAATCACTCTATAATTTTTATTTTGTTAATGTTAAACAAAATAAAATTATTAAAATTTAATCTTCTCTTAACTTGAAAACTATAACATTTAGCTCAGTTAATATTTAAAAGGTCGGAGCCTCCCAGCTTTACGGGAATTAATAATTTATTTTGAAAAAATTAAAAATGAATTATTAAAAAATTTATAAAAAATAATTAACAAAGCTTTCTTAAAAGCTTAATAAATAAAAAATATGAAGTTAAAAACACTTTCAGCATTAACATTAGGTTTACTTTCTTTCACTTTCGCAGTAGGCCCGGTGCTAGCAGGCGAAGCATCAGAGGCAATCTCTCAAAGCAACGACGTAATTACTATTGAAAACAATGCAAATGTAGAAAACTGCATCACCTCAGTTGCGACGACTGGCGGTAACTATGCTGGCGGCAGTATTGCTGGCAACGGCGGCGATGGTGGCGATGTTAATTTGGTCCAAGAAGAGAGTGAAGATCCAAAAGCTGGCAACGGCGGCGATGGTGGCAATGTTACCCAGGGCGGTTCAGTAACCACCGGCGATGCTTCTGTTTATACAGAGGTTAAAAATGAAGTCAATTTGAATGAAGTTACTATTGAAAGATCTGCAGGAGCAACTACTTCATCTACAGATGGGGATAAATGCGACAATGAATATGGTCATTGCAGAAAAACTGTAAAAAATACCTACAGTGAAAATAATGCAACAATTGAAGTCAAGAACAATACCCAAGTTGCAAACCAATTAACATCAAAAGCTGAGACTGGCTATAACGAAGCAAAAGGCAGTCTAGCTGGTGATGGTGGTCAAGGCGGTTCTATCGGAGGTCAAATCGGTTATTCATACGCACCGATAATCGCTGGTAACGGCGGTAAGGGAGGCAGCGTAGAAGCTGGCGGCGTAGTAAGCACCGGCAAGGCTGATACCCAGACAAAAGTATTTAATTTTATTAACAAAAACGTTGTAAGAATCAAGCGTTAATAAAACTTAAGGAAGGAATCTCTTCCTTCCTTAAGCAAGATTTTGACTGATTTCAAAATCTTACTTAAGGAATTGATATATGAAACCTGCAAAATTATCAAAGATCTTGGTTTTCATTTTGTTGGTCAGCTTTCCGCCAACAGTGCTAGCTGAAACATATCTTGAAAACAATTTCGTGGACATAAGGAATAATATAAATATTTCTGCCTCAACAGGGAATAATAAAAGCAACTCAATAAAAAATGGCAAAGTAGAATTGAAGGCAGAGGTGAGCAATGAAATCAATGGTGAAAATGTAAATAGCTATAAACTTGAAAAATCTTATGACACACAGAATGTAAAAATTGAATTAAAGAATGAAATTTCAAGCAAAAACAATGAAATAAAAACTGAAAATGAATTAAAGATAAACGACCAGGTTCAAATCCTGGAAAACAAAACAAATTATAAAAAAATAGAAGATAACCCTAAGGATAATTTAAAAAAAACAGAAGACAATGCAAAAAAAATCATAGAAGAAATGCCGGCACAAAAAAATGATTCCCAAAAAAAGGCGGATCTCGCTCCTGTAAATAAAATTTCTGATAATAAAAATGAAAATATCAAGGAAATACCATTCTGGAAAAAAATTACCGCAAATTTCAACAACTTTTATAAATTCATCAGCACAAAAATAAAACATTTACATATATTAAATTAAGCAAAAAAAAATATGAAAAAAAATAAAAACCTCAAGGGACGTAAGATCATATTCTTCGTTTTGTCATGCTTTATCCTCTCTGCATTGAACATCTTGCCCGTGATCAATGCATTAGCAGCTGACGAAGCACCAACAAGCACTACAGCCACTTCCACAGAAACCATACCGGAGCAAAGCTTGACTGGAGTCGTTACCGGACCAGGTGAATCACAACCAGGTACCTTAGAGGGAGTGGTCCAAACCAGTCCAACCAGCACTTCCGGCGTCATAAACAACAATCAAGCTGATTTAGGTAATGGTATCGATACCACTGCATCCACTAGCGACAATGCAATTATGAATGCCGCAAGCAATCCAACAAGCACTTCCACCCCGGGATCAAACGGCACATCGACAGGCTCTACAATCGATACCGGCAACATCGATATTGCCAATGCGGTTGTCAATCTGGTCAATAATAATATCATCGGCAGCGGTGTACAATATTTGGTAAATATTTTTAAAAACTTGATTCAGGATGTTGATTTATCGGGCGTAGGACAAAGCGTGCCTACCCAAACCCTGGATATGACCAACAATAATGCCGGCACGATAGATAACAAGATAGTGATAAAAGCCGATACTGGAGAAAATATTATCGCCTCGTCTTCTGGGCCAAGCTTGATCGAAACTGGAGATATCAAGATTGCAAATGATGTAATAAATATGGCCAATATAAATATAGTCGGCAACGGGTGGTACTTTGCAGTGGTAAATATCTTTGGTGAATTGGATGGGGACATAATCTTGCCGGCGATGATGGAAGAAGAAAACGAAGGATCTGCTTCTACTACTGAATCAAACTTGAAACATCCGCGTCATGAAAGAAAAATAAGAAAAGCAACGACCGAATTCTTGATCACCAATAAGAATAATAGTGAATTGAATAATAACATAAACATAAATGCAAATACCGGTGATAATTCGATTTCTTCATCAACCTATCAGAATATACTAAAAACGGGATCGGTAAATTCGACCGTAAATGCTTTTAATCTTGTAAACTACAATGTCTTCAGCAACTCTTGGAAATTTTGTAAAATCAATATATACGGCACCTGGGATGGGGTCATTCAAGGCCTTCCAGAAGGTTATGGATATTTCGAAGATGAGAACGGGGTAACTATCTTCGAGGAGCTCTCTGATTATGAAAAAAATCAACTATACTCTAAATTCTTACTAAGCAATAACAACAATGCGACAACCACCAACAACATAGATATTGATGCCAATACAGGGAAGAATCTGATCCTTGACGGCTCTGGAGAAATCAAGACAGGAAACATCGACATAACTAACAATATCTTGAATTTTATCAATTCGAATTTCGTGGGCGATAATTGGCAATTCAGCTTGATAAATGTTTTCGGCAATTGGAAAGGCAATTTAGCTTTTGGCAAACCTGATCTTTGGATCACTCAATCAAATATTGATAAAAAGTCATTGATGAGAGGTGAGGCCATCACCTATACGATCCTTTATGGAAATAAAGGTGACAGTTCTGCCACGGATGCAAAATTAAAATGCAATCTTGATAACAGATTGGCATTTGTAAATTCAAGCAATCCCATAGGTGATTCTATGGACTGGACATTGGGCAAGATACCTCCCAACACTCAGGGCAGCATAACATATACGGTTTATGCAAAAAATGATATCCCTGTCGGCGAAACACAATCAACCAGCAAACTAAGCATATCTGCTGTAGAATCGGACCGAGACCTATCAAATAACAACCTGGACAGCTTGTTGATTTTGAATGGGGGCTCAAGCGGGGGTGGCAGTGGAGGTGGCGGCGGCAGTAGTAGTGGTAGTGCTAGCTCGGGTGGAGGAGGCGGGTCTGCACCAAGAGCGAACTTGGCAGTCATAAAGACTAATGATACGAACGGTCCTGTACATCCAGGGGATATTGTAAACTACAAAATAAACATCAAAAATACCGGCAATGCGAATCTTGATCAAGTAAAAGTAGCGGACGCTATATCAAATATTAAAGATGGTCAAGAGCTGGGACAGAATCTATGGGATCTTGGTACCATTCTACCTGGAGAAGAAATAAATATTGATTACGCATTAGAAATCAAAGACAGCATCCAATCCGGCATATATATAAATCAAGCTACTGTAAAAGGTTATGACAGTTATCAAAAAAAGAATATCGCTGCTCTGGCATCGTCTAAAATAAAAATTGATAATCTCAATCAGAATGGCAAGCTATCACGCTTGGCCTTCGGCAGAATCAGCAAGAAATTATCAGCCAAGCCAGGTGAATCGGTTGACCAAGAACTGATAATCACTAACAACAGCCTGCAAAAAATTGAAAAAGTAAACATAACTGAAAAATTACCCAAAGGACTTCTGTTTGAAGATAAGAAAAATACCAAAACATGGACTTTAGAAAATATCGAACCCGGCAAGATAAAAAATATAAAATACAAGATAATGGTGGAAAAAAATGCTAAACCGCAAACTTACTCGATTACTACAATCGCCGATACAGACAAAGACGAAATGCCATTGAGCCTGATATTTAAACTCAAAGTTGTCCCGGATCAAAAAGTTCTGGGTGTGAAAATCAATAACCCGGCAAAACTAAAAACCGCAAAAACAAAAGCCTTGCCTAAAGCTGTCGCCAAAGTGAAGACGCAGATAAAAAAATCGCCAGTGACTACCAATATCAAGAGCTCTGTAAAAAAAATCAATAATTTACCGAAAAAGATCATTCAGCTTCCGGGGAAGCTTATCTCTGCTATGGCTAAAAAATAGGAAAAAGTAAAAAACTAAAATCACAGAATGTCAACCATTCTGTGATTTTTTAATCTTAAATTAATTATATTTTCTTATACTAATAATACGCTTTTATAGCAGTGGTCGAATGCTATGAAAAATTATTTTAATTAAATATTTTAACGACCGCATATTAGAATTGCGGACCAAAATATGAATATATTAAAAAAGATTCGCGTAAAAAATATGTTCTTTATAATTTTTTCCCTATTGTTGTTGAATGCTCTTCCGTTCACGGTTCTGGCAGCAGAATTATCGACAGACTTAACTGCTCCCATCGTCACTGCTGTTCCAACAAGCGACTCACAGATCAGCCTTACTTGGAGCAGTTCCACCGGAGCCGTCGGAGCAGTTACATACGGCATCTATAAAGACAGTAGTACCACCACTCTTGCCACGACTTTTGGCAACGATTTCAATGATGTCGGTTTGACCGCCTCAACCACCTATAGATATGTTATAGTCGCATCTGATGAATCAGGTGGAAGAGCGACCTCTACAGAAGTGTCGGCTACAACTTTGTCATCTGCTGCAACCCTCGTAGCCCCGGTAGTAACAGCAACCTCAATTTCTCCTAACCAGATAGACTTGAGCTGGGCTGCAGCAACCGGCGGAACAGGCACAATTACCTATGGTATCTTCAAGGATGGTGCTACTCAATCAATCGCCACAACAACAGAATTAGATTTCAGTGACGCCAGCCTTCTTCCTGCCACCCCTCATAGTTATGTAATCGTTGCAACTGATGATATCGGCAATAGAGCAACATCTACTGTGGTCACAGCAACGACAAAGCCGTTCACTGCGCCGGTATTAACTGCTATTCCGATAAGTTCGAACAGGATTGATCTGTCTTGGTCTAGTACGACCGAAGCAGTAACAACTGTAACCTATAGTGTCTATCGAAATAACAGCACGATTACGACAACCGCTGGCAATAATTATAGTGACACCGGACTTCTTCCTTCTACCACTTACAGCTACAGAGTAGTCGCAGCAGATGAAGCGGGGAACAGAGCAACTTCTACAGAAGTGACCGCAACGACTTTGAATGGCACATCTACCAGCGGATTAACCAAGCCCATTGTTACAGCCATACCGGTTAGTGCTACCCAGATCAATTTAACCTGGAGCAGTTCAACGCAGGGAGTAGGGGATATCAGCTACAGAATATATAGGAACGGAAGTACAAGCACTACCGCTACGACTTTTGGCAATGAGTTTAACGATGTCGGGTTGGCAACTTCTACAACTTATAGATATATAGTAGTAGCTACTGACACCGCCGGCAGTCGTGCAACTTCAACTGAAGTTACCGCCACTACCTTGGGGACAGGAACAACTACGCCATCACTGACAAAGCCGATTGTCACAGCCACCTCGACTTCTCCTACACAGATAAATTTAACTTGGAGTAGCTCCACTCAGGCAGTTGGAAAAGTAACCTATGGCATCTATAGAAATAGCAGCACTAGTACGATTGCAACCACTTTTGGCAATGAATTTAATGATGTCGGCTTGTCCGCTTCGACAACATATAAGTATATTGTTGTTGCTACAGATGAGGCAGGGAACAAAGCAACTTCTTCAGAAGTATCCGCAACAACAAAATCTGCAACTTCAACCATCATATTGTCTGCTCCAAAAAATCTGAATGCGATTCCTTTGTTCCAAGTTCAACTCAATTGGAGCAGTTCGACAGCTACCAATACCCTAGTCGCAGGCTACAAGATCTATAGAAATGATCTGCAGATCGCAACAACCACCCTAACAACTTATTTGGATACCGGCCTCAATCCTTCCACTAACTACACTTACAAAATCGCAGCCTTTGATGCGGCCGGAAACATCTCTGACTTCGCCATAATCAATGTGACTACTCAAGGACATGCAAATGGC
>LBWY01000004.1 GCA_000995135.1 Parcubacteria group bacterium GW2011_GWE2_39_37
GCTTTTATTTCCGTTGGGTGGTGGGCATAATCATCGATGATTATCGCGCCTTTATATTCACCCATCTTCTGCATCCGTCGAGCTGTCCCTGTGAATTCTGCCAAATTTTTTCTGATATCAACCAAATCGACTTCTAGTTCAATGGAAGCGGCGATGACGGCTAGGGCATTATAAATATTATGGATACCGGAAAGTTTTATACTGAAGCTACCAAGCTCGCTTTGACTTTTGTTAAAATCTTCCTTCGCTTTTTCATCAGAAAAATCAGCTGCATCAGCATCCACGGCCATTCTTACTTTGAAAAATTGCTGTCCATCTTGCTGGCTGATATCATAGGCCATAAAATCTGCAGTATTATTGATGGCATAGCTGATCACATGGCCTCGGCAATTAACTTTGGCAACCTTGTTAATCGTTTCATCATCGAAATTGGCAACCAAAAAACCTTTGCTAGGAATTTTCTTGATAAAATCAATAAAAACATTTTGATAATCTTCTACAGTAGGAAAATAATCCGGATGATCATACTCGATATTATTTAGCAAGACACCTTTGGGGTTGAAATATTGCAGCTTGTTCTGGTACTCGTCTGCTTCAACTATTAGATAATGGGAGGTATTTACTAAGCTTGAACCGTTGAACTGAGGAACCACCGAACCCACCATCACATTCGGCTTTTTCCCGGCCTGCTCCAATACAAAGCCAAGCCACGCCCAAGGCAATGGCATATGGAATCGCTCGAATCTTTCCGGTTACGGCTTTGGCTACCTCTGGATTGGTCTTGCTATTATACGAGCTTGAATAAACAATCAAATCGGCATCTTTGGGAATATTATTTTCATCAAATTCTTCAATGACTTTTATTCCTGCTTTTTTCAAAACCTCATCGGTCATAAAGATTTCTTTGGTGTCGCTACCGATTACTTCGATGCCGTTATCAGCAAAAAATTGAGCAAGCATTGTCATGCCAACTCCTTTTATGCCGATCATGTAAATTTTTTTAAGTTTTGTTGTGTCCATTTTATTCTCTGTCATCTCGAATCCCTCAGCTGAGGGTGAGAGATCTCGGATAAAGGTAAAAGGTTTAATTAAGCCAAAGTTATTTTCTATTAAATTATTAATCAAAATATAGAATTTATACTTATCCGAGAGATCTCTCCTCGTCTGCTGACTCGTCGAGATGACAGGTGTTTATTAATAAGTATTGTTAATATTTTACCCTTATTTAACTAAAAAATCAAATAAAAAGACCAGTTTTATACTGGTCAGAAGGGTTGAGGTTGATGATCGGAAACGGAATTCGCTACTGTGATTCTCGTTGCCTTACCGCCCTCTTCTTCGCTTGGGAAATAGCCGATACATCCTTCGGGTGTATAGACCTTGCCTTCGCGGTCGATGGTGACATCATTTACGGTTGACATGGACTCCTCCATTCCTCAAGCTACCCTTGAGGTGGTCTTTGATTGAATTGTAGTCTTTAATTTCAAAATGAGCATTAAACAAAAAATCCTTCCTCCATTTTGGAAAAAGGTTTGCTCATTTAGCTTTATCTTTCCTCCAAATTGGGGGTCTAGTGGCACCTTCCAACTTGGTTGGGGTTGTCGGCAGGTCTTTGGGCTAGTTCCCTCGCTGCGCTCTTGATAAATATTTTATTGTTAAAATTATATTAAGTTAAAATCAAGGGTAAGTCAAGTACGAAATACTAGTTAAAAGTAATTAAAAACAACAACCTAAATTTTAAATATATTTGTAATTTTCTTTGTCTTCTCTTTAATTGTTGATTAACGTCAACTTTTACCAAAGGATGAAAATTTGGCGTAGGGACAATTTCACGTATTAAATTGGCTATTATAAGCTGTCGCAACCCCTTCCTTATTTTATTTGGTATTTATTCTATGTTTATTCCATTGCAGTCTGTTGGAGAATTAAAATTTGTTCCATCAAATGAGATTATTTTAAGATCACTTACGCTTGGGTCAAAACAATATATTATTTTTTGATTAGATGGTTTTATTTTTATAACATAATTTTGTTTCGTGGTAAAAACTTCGTATTCGACTTCGGCACTTTTTATTTTTCCAGCTAATGAAGGTGTTAGTTTAGAAATATCAACACCTTCTATAAAATTTGAATAATCGCCATGTTTTATTTTCCAGTCCTCTAAACCAATAACAATAGTACTGCCTATAACTCTTATCGCTGCTTCCCTTGAGCGGTCCCTTGAATCAGTTGCAAATTTAGAAAACTCATTTGCGGTTGATTTAATTTGAAAGTAAAGCGCGATTCTAATTATTGTACCGATTAAAAATAGAATGGCAACAATAATTATTATTTTCTTCCAGTTCATGTTTTTTAATTTCATATTCATTTTTTTAGATAAGTTAATTATCCCATATCCCAAGATTATTTAAATAAAATTAATAAATAAATTCTCATATTAACTACTAATATTATACAAAATATTAAAACAAATTTCAAATCAAAACGGCTTATGATTTAATATCTTTCCGATGATTTTAACTATTTCTTTTTTGGCGTCGCTTTTCATGATTTTCCTAATATTCTTACTCAATTCCTCTCGCAAGGCTTTATCTTCCAAAATGGATTTTGTCACCATTACCAATAATTGTTCTTTTAAATCTGCTTGTTCGATTACTATTGCCGCATGGGCTTTTTTAAATATTGCTGCGTTTTCTTCTTGGTGAGTACCTGGCATGGGAATCAATAATGAGGGTTTGGCCAAATAAGCTAATTCACTTAAGAAACCGATGCCACAGCGAGAGATTACCAGATCAGCCATTATTAAGGCCTCGGCAATTTGATCGGCATTTAAAAATTCAAAAGTTTTATAATTGTTGTGGCGGAGATTTTTCAAACCTTTTCCTTTGCCGGTAATGTGGATAATCTGGCAAAATTTAGCTAATTGATTGACAGACTTTTCCACGACTTGATTTATCGCTTCCGCTCCCGTGCCGCCGCCGACTATCAAGACTAGCGGCAGGTTGTTTTTTAGCCCTAGTGTATTTTTGATTTTTTTGACGGGAACCATCAATTCTTTTCTGATCGGGTTGCCCACTAGCCTGGCTTTTGCTCCATAATCTGCTAAGGATTTTTCAAAAGTTACGGTGACAACATCACTAAATGGGCTCATTAGCTTGTTGGCCAAGCCTGGGCGAATATCCATCTGATGTGTAATGATCGGTTTTCGCAAAAGCCAGCCAGCCCAAATCACCGGTACGCTGACAAAACTGCCGGCATTCATGATCAAATCCGGTTTCCACTTTATCATTAGCCAAAGAGCTTCAAAAAACCCGAGCAAAATAAATAATGGGTCAATTAAATTTTTTAAATCAAAGTATCTTCTGAACTTTCCGTTGTGGATATGGCGGAATTGGATGCCTGCTTTTTTGACCATTTCTGATTCGACTCCTTTTTTTGAACCGATCCACAAAAAATTATATTCGCCTGGTACTGAATTGTTTTTCAACTCCTCGGCAACAGCCAATAAAGGAGTGACTGATCCACCCGTACCACCGCCGGTAAGAAGAATTTTGTAATGTTTTACAGTCATAAACGAATTTTATCCCCTCTCCTTACGAAGGAGAGGGCTAGGGTGAGGTTTGTCGTTAATAAATCATGCTCATAAATCGAAAAATTTACAAACTATCAACCAACCTCACCCCTCCCTCTCCTTAGTAAGGAGAGGGGGAATTAATATTTCGCCTGCCGGCTGATATTTGCCAAGATGCCGACTGCAGCAAGAGCGGACATGATTGCCGATCCACCACTGCTGATAAACGGAAGCGGTACGCCGGTCATCGGCATCAGGTTGATCATACCGCCGATATTGATGATGGCCTGGATAGTGATCCAGGATACAATACCGATAGCCAATACTTGGCCGAAATGGTCTGGTGAGTTTTTTGCGATAATGTAACCTCGATAAAATAATATCAAAAACAAGATTACTAGAAGACTTGAAAAAACAAAGCCCATTTCCTCACCGATTACCGGGAAAATCGAATCACCGCTAACCTCTGGAAGGTACATTAATTTTTGCCTGGAAGCCCCGAATCCTCTGCCCCAGAGACCGCCGGAACCGACTGCAATCAAAGATTGATTGACTTGATAGCAGGTACCTGCAGAATTATAGCTAGGATCCATAAAGCAGCGGAAACGTTCCGCCTGATAGGGCTTTAACTGCACCATTATGAATAGGGCGATAATGCCGGCTAAAATGATCATAAAAATATGGCTCACCTTGCCTCCACCAACAAAATATGCGATTAAAGAAGTGATGACAATAATTGAGAGTGTACCGAAATCCGGCTGCATCAACATCAGGAAAGCAATCACGCCAAGCACTGCCAAGAAAGGACCGACACCCTGGGAAACTGATTCTAGTTTCTTATTCCTTGCCTCCAGCCAAGCAGCTAAATATATTAGAAAAGTTAATTTTACGAATTCTGAAGGTTGAAGCGAAAAACCGAAAATATTTATCCAGCTTTGAGCTTTAAAATTTGCCGATGAAGAGATACCAGGAATAAACACTAATATCAACAAGACAACAGAGAAGATTAATAAATGGATAGAATATTTCTTCCAGATATGATAATCGGTTTTTGAAAAATAAAAAAATAATCCGATGCCGATCAAAAGAGCCAGAAATTGATGTTTAATAAAGTAGTAGCCGTCATTAAACCTGGAATAAGCAAATGTTCCAGAGGCACTTGAAAGCATGATCAAGCCCAAAAGTATGATTATGGAAACTGTGACTAACATGGCAATATCGGGCTCCCCATTTCTGCCGATAAGCTTGTTGAATTTTTGCTTGAATTGAGCCATGTTAAAAAGTTTTATCCAAAAGGAAGACAAATAAGCCGATTGCAGCACATATCTGAGCGATTATCCAAAAGCGCATCACGATTTTCGGTTCAGACCAGCCGATCGCTTCAAAATGATGGTGGATCGGCGAGGATAAGAATATTTTTTTGCCTCTTAATTTTTTTGATAATAATTGAATGATTACGGAAGCGGATTCTATGACAAAAATAAATCCGATAATCGGCAGAATCAATGCGCTGTTAGTCAACATGGCAATAACACCGAGAGTAACCCCTAAACTCATTGAGCCGGTATCGCCCATAAAAAAACGTGCCGGATGAATATTGAACCACAAAAAGGAAAGTAAGGCACCCACAATTACGCCACAAAAAGTTGCTAGATCATATTTGCCTTGAACAAAGGCGATAACGCCAAAAGCGCTGAAGCAGGTCATTAAGACTCCGCCAGCTAGGCCATCCAGTCCGTCTGTCTCATTGACAGAAAAAGCTGTAGCTACGATTACCAGGATAAAAATCAGGATATAAGACCAACCCAACTGTAAATTGCCATAAAAAGGAATGTGGAGAAAATCCCAACCTAGTTTATAATAAAACCACCAAGCACCGACAGCGGCAATTCCGGAATATATCATTAAACGGTGTCTTACTTTAAGTCCGCCCCCACCCAAGACTCCTTTTCCCTTTACATCAAGCCAATCGTCAACCATGCCGACCAAAGCGGAGGCAACCAAAGCACCTAAAGGTAGAAGAGTTTGGCTTCTGGATAAAAAATTCAGATCATCAAGAATCTGCCAGGAAAAAAATTTGCTCAAGTAATAAAATAATAAGGAAAAGATAAGTACTGTAACCCAGATCAATAATCCGCCCATCACCGGCGTACCCGCCTTGGCTGCATGTAATTGGGTAAATACTGGCGTTGCGCCACTACTGCGAATATTCTTCCCCATTTTGTATTTGTACAAAAAATGAGTTAGCAATGGGGTCCAGGCAATGGCAAAAATAAAAGCCAAGGAAGTCAAAAATAGGATTCGAACGATATAAAAAGTCTCCATAGCGTGGTTATCTAAAATTTATTAAATATAATGTCGCATGAGCGATCAACAAAAATATATTTGCCAAAAGGGCGCTCATTAGCAAGATGTGAGAAATGAACTTATCGTTCCGGTAATTATTGACTAAGATCAAATTGACCAAAAAGATAGTAAGGGCCAACAAAGGAAGCGTGTATAGCTGTTTTTCATTCCCTATAAGATTGGCACCGAAGTCTACGTTGTAATGTAGGATTACTTGATCTGCGGTGTTTTTTTGGTTGATGAATATCGCCAAGATCCAATTAAGTAGATTGATAAATATGGTCGCCGAGAAATAGATTTTGAAATACAAAAGACCGAAAAGATTACTTGCTAATCCTTTCAGCCATTGCCTGAATAAAAAAATGTTGTTTAAAATTTTAGAAAAAAATATCATAAGAGGCTTTACTTTGCATCCGTTCCTTTATTACATTAACACATTTATTTTTTTTTATAAAGATATTTTATATTAATACTGATTTATGTTATAATAAATTTACTATAAAATTACTCGGAATAAATGCTTAATGCTCAACAAATCAAGGATATAATAATCAAATCAAAAATCCTTAAAGATGCCGATTTCCTTAAGATGGAAAAAGAGGCAGTAGCGGCCAATGTCAAGCTTGAAGATTATCTGCTTGATAAGAAAATAATAACTCAGGCATCGTTATACGAAAATGCTGCCAAAGTGTTTGATTTATCCTTTGTGAATATCAAGGATCTAGCAATCCGCAAAGACGTCTTATTCATCATTCCTGAACCGGTTGCCTCGACTCATGGTCTGATTGCCTTTGAGGCAAATGACAAAGAAATAAAATTAGCAACTCTCGATCCGTTTAATTTAGAAATTTTTGAATTCATAAAAAAGAAAACCGGTTTGGAGCCGATCATCCATCTTACTTCTCCGGATGGTATTCAATTCGCTCTAAAGCAGTATCATGAGAATTTAAAAGCAGAGATAGACAATCTGGAGGCGGGTGCTATCAAAGAGCAACAAAGCGGAGAAGATTTGAAAAAACTTGCTGCCGACCTGCCGGTAGTAAGAATCGTCGATACCCTCTTGGAATATGCGATTTTTGAAGATGCCAGTGATATCCACATTGAGCCGGAAGAAAAAGAAATCAATGTCAGATATAGGATTGATGGAATAATGAGGAATGTGATGACGTTACCAAAAACAGCACAGCTCGGCCTGATTGCTAGAATAAAAATATTGGCAAATCTCAAGGTTGATGAACATCGCCTGCCGCAAGATGGCCGTTTTAAAGTAAATAATAAAGATTACAAAGTCTCCTTCAGGGTATCCATAATTCCTACTTTTGATGGAGAAAAAATCGTCATGCGTCTTTTGAGAGAAAAAGCGCAAATTCTAAACCTTGAACAATTGGGCTTTCAACCTAGCCAACTGGAAATAATCAAAAGAAATATTAACAAGCCGCATGGCATGACCTTGGTAACCGGACCTACCGGGTCGGGTAAAACCACCACTTTGTATACTGTGTTGAATATCCTTAATACACCAGAGGTAAATATTTGTACGATTGAAGATCCGATAGAGTATCGCATGCCACACGTCAATCAATCCCAAGTGAACACTAAAGTCGGTTTTAATTTTGCCAATGGACTCAGAGCTTTTTTACGACAGGACCCAGACATTATCATGGTCGGTGAAATTCGTGATGAAGAAACCGCTGAAATCGCTATCCATTCCGCCATGACCGGTCATTTGGTACTTTCAACTCTTCATACTAATAATGCGACTAACACCTTGCCCAGGCTCTCGGATATGGGTGTGCCGGCTTTTTTGATTGCAACGACGACAAATCTGATCATCGCACAAAGATTGGTGCGAAAAATATGCACAAACTGTATCCAAAGTTATAAGTTGGATCATCAAACTGTCGTCGATCTGTCAAAGCAATTCAATATTGATTCGATTCTGGATACTATGGAGCGGGAAAAAATTATTCCTGAAAACAATGGCATGGAAGACTTGCTTTTTTATCATGGTAAGGGTTGTAAACAATGTAATAATACCGGCTTTAAGGGTAGGATAGGTATATACGAGACCTTGGAGATAACACAAAATATATCAGAATTAATCTTAAAGAAGGCCACGGAAAATGAAATAAGAGCGGCGGCTGTTGAACAAAATATGATCACTATGGTTGAAGATGGATTTATCAAGGCAAAAAATGGCATAACTACGATTGAAGAGATAATGAGAGTAACCAAAGAATAAATATATGAGTGTAAACCTTACTAATTTTAATCAAACCGGTGCAGAGGCAGTCTTGGTAAAAAAAAGTGAAAATAAGCAACCTGGGCTGGTAGAGAAAATTAATAATTTTCTGCTTATTTTTTCAAGAATTTCATCTTCGGAAAAACTTTTTTTTGTACAAAACCTTGGCATCATGCTTAAAGCAGGAGTTTCTTTACTGATGTCATTGAGAACTTTGGCGAAGCAGACCAGTAGCAAGAAATTTGTCGGCGTAATCGAGGACATGGCTGATAATGTAGAAAAGGGCAAGACCTTGACTGAAAGTCTGGCGCCACATGAGAAAATTTTCGGAGAGTTATTCATTAACATGGTGGAGGCGGGAGAAATTTCCGGTAAACTCGAAAGCGTACTTACCCAACTTTTTACCCAGATAAAAAAACAACATAAACTCGTATCAAAAGTGAAAGGGGCGATGACCTATCCGATCGTTGTTCTTACCGCCATGGGTGCGATCGGTACTTTCATGATGATGGTGGTCGTGCCCAAACTTACCGGCATGTTAAAAGACTTTGGTGCTCAACTACCCTTGCCCACCCAGATCCTGATTACTGTCAGTGATACGCTGGTAAATAACGGTCCGTTAGTTTTTGCTATCATATTTGTCTTTGTGGTTGTCTTTATAAGAGTTTTAAAAACTTATCGAGGCAAATATTATTTCCAGGCCTTGATTTTAAAGCTGCCGGTCATCTCACCGATCGTAAAAAAAATTAATCTTGCTAAGTTTTCCCGAACGATAAGTTCATTACTCAAAACAGATATCATGATCATAAAAAGTTTTCAGATTACCGCCAATGTATTGGGAAATTTACATTACCGGAAAGCCGTAAATGAGATCGCAGAAAAGATAAAAAAAGGCAGCACTATCAATGAAGTTATCTCTCAATACCCGAAACTTTTTTCTCCGATAGTCGTCCAAATGGTGAACATCGGAGAGCAGACTGGTGAATTGGATGAAATACTTGAAGAATTGGCCCAATTTTATGAAGAGGAAGTGGACCAGATAATGGATACCTTGCCTTCAATTTTGGAACCGATATTGATCTTAATACTCGGCACTACGATCGGTGGTATGGCAGTTGCCATAATCATGCCGATGTATTCATTATCAAATGCCATTTAAATCAATGAACAAATATCAAAGGGGTGCGCTATTGATGAATGTGATGGTTAGCATATCTATTATGGTCATGTTGACCGCACTTTCAATTCCCTATTTCAGAGAATACCAAACCAATCTTAAACTCAGTACAGCTATAAAAACTTTGGGCTCAGATTTACGTTATGCGCAACAGCTGACCGTATCGGAGCAGATACCTCATCAAGTCGCCATAGATCGTTTGAATGGCAGCTATGATCTATTAAAGATCGATCTTGCTACCACGACTATTAAGTCAGTTGAACTGGATCCGGACATTTCCTTTCAACAGATAAATAGTTTGACTAATGATAGGGTAATTTTTAATTCTTACGGTGGGGTTTCTGAGGCGGGGCAGATTATCTTGCAAAATCCAGCCGGTCAAACTAATTTAATCAATATAAAGCCTTCGGGCTATATAGAGTTATCTCAATGAGTATAAAAAACAACAAACGAGGCTTTTCCTTGCTTGAATTAATCACTGCTTTTTCCATTCTGGGTCTGGTTACCATCGCCTTGCTTCAGGCATTCCCTTTCGGCCTGGCTGCAAATCGTGAAGCGGAAAACAATTCCGTCGCTTCTTATTTGGCTCAGCAGAAAATCGAAGACCTAGGCTCGGTGGCCTATTCTGATCTCAACGTAGGTGTAATTGAGCCAAAAAATAGTATCCCTAATTATCCTGGATTCCAGCGACAATCAGTAGTATCTTATGTTGATGGCAATTTGAATGAGATTGTTTCTGATTTAGACCTGAAAAAAATATCGACCACAGTTTATTATACTAGTCCGCAATCACAAACAGAAAAAATTTTTAACTTGACTACTTTGGTAAGTAAAAAATAAATGAAGAAAAACATCTTTAAAGAAACTGGGTTCACATTGGCGGAAATTGTCGTTAGCATTTCCCTCTTTCTAATTATTATCCTGATGGTTTCTTCCATCTACAGCATTGTTCAGAAGGCTTATAACCAAGGTTCGAATGAAGCTGAACTTTTACAGAATGCCAGAGTCACCCTAGATAGGATGTCCAGAGAGTTGAGACAATCGGTTAAAATTGTCACCAGCTTGCCAGTTTCGGAAAACGACCCCCTGATTCCGCCGATTAACTCGATCCAATTTCAGGATGGACATGATTTAAGCCAGATTTCTTACATCAGATATTATCTCGATGGCACAAGCCTTAAAAGATCTCAAATCGGCTATTACTTCAATTCAGATCCCACTACGTACGTCTACTGGAACAGTGTTGATGTTGGCGGCGGTCCACCGGTAGAGGTGGTCCTCAACTCCAGCGTAGTTGGGGAATACTTTGAAGATTTAAATTTTTGGGGTTCGGCAGGTGTGATCAATATTTCAATATCGCTCCAAAAAAATCAAAAAAAATTCCATGTTAATTCCTCTGTATTTACAAGAAACTAAATGAAAATAATCGATCAAAAAGGAGTTGCACTCATCTTGGCGATGATAACCATGTCATTAATCCTGTTTTTAATGATGTATTTTTTGAATTTTACAGCAACCGAAACAAAGATCTCAAAAAGTCAGACTTTTAGCACTAAAACTTATTACTTGGCTGAAGCCGGAGTAAATGAAATGATCTGGAAAATAAAAAACGATCCTGTTTACAAAAACAATTTTGAAAATATCCCCAATTGGGAGGCCACCTTTATCCGTAACAATCCTTTCGGGATAAACTCCGGTTCATACGAGGTCACTATCAAGAATACAAGTCAAGCTCATGGAGAAATCGTTTCCAGGGCGAATTTTATTGTAAACGGAAACAAAACCAGTCAAAGAATAATAAAAACTTCTATTTATAAAGCACTTGGCCAATCCGGCATCGGCAATAATGCAGGTTATTCTGACGGTAATATCGAAATTTCTAATAGTAGAGTAAATTATCAAGGCGGCGCACACTCTAATAATGTTTTTAATATAAAAAATAATAGCATTGTGAATATTGTCGGTAATTTGGAGGCAGTCGGTAATTTTTTAACTTCCGGTGCATTTTCTACCATAAATATCAGCAGCTCTACTTACGCTGCCAATTATCCTTTAGGACCGGCAGCAGAAATCGAAATGCCTGCAATAGATTTTAATTCTGCCTCCTCCTCATCTTTCAAGAATTTGGCAGTCAATGTTTATACTGCCAACCAGTTCGAAGATCTATTGAGTGATAATGAAGACGTCGTCTTGGGACAAGGCATCACCTATGTAGTCGGAAATACGAGAATATCTGAAGTTAATAATTTGACCGTACCCGGAGCATTAGTTATCGAAGGTGATTTATTGATCAATGAAGATGAAGTGAATATAAATATCACCCATTCTGCCGGACAACCGTCAGGCTTGCTAGCGACTAATAAGATTGATTTTGATGGTGATGTCGGCAACATAGACATTCAGGGAATTATTTACGCTGCAAATTTGGTTAATATAAATAACCTAGATAACAGCGGTACTTTTAACGTATTGGGGGGTATCGTGGGAAGAAAAGTCACTATTGAAGGGGTGTCCAGAACAGTAAACATCATTCACGATAACCAGATTTTGGTCGACGTATTGAAAGCAACGGAATTTTCTCCGGTGATTCTTGTCGATCATTGGGAAGAAGAGTATTAATCATTATGGATTTATATGTTAAAATAAAATAATGATACTCCATAATTCATCAAATTTTCCTATAGGGATCGATATTTCCGACCTGTCGATAAAGATTTGCCAAATCAATAAGATCGGCAACAATGTTTTTATACAAGCAAGTGCAAAATCCAATTTGCCCAAGGGCATGATCGAAGACAGTCGGATCGTTAAAAAAGAAGAGCTTGGCGAATTGATCCGTGATCTAGTATCAAATCCTAAAATAGGAAAATTTACCTCTACAGATGTTGCTGTGTGCTTACCTGAAAACAAGACATTTGTTAAGCTCATCACTATTGAAAAAAATCCGAACGATATCGCTGAAGTGATAAAGATTGAGATTGAGAAATATATTCCTATGGCAATCGATGAAATGTATTTCGATTGGCAGATAATAAAAACTTTGCCTCAAGGACAATTAGTTTTGATCGGTGCTGCACCGAAGGCAATCGTTGATGAATATTCCCAATTGTTTGATAGCACAGGTTTTACTGTTTCTGCATTCGAAATCGAGTCCACAGCTATCTGCAGAGCGCTTTTAAAAGAAGAAAGTAATAAATTCAAGGATAATGAAACCGGAAATTATGGCATTATTGATATCGGGGAAAAACAGACCAGCATGATTGTTTATGCTGCTGGAACGATTTTATTCACTGTTTCCATGCCTGTTTCCGGAGAGATGATAACTCAAAAAATATCAGATACTCTTCAGATTGATTTTGCTCAGGCAGAAAAAGCAAAAATATTATGCGGTTTAGATAAGGAAAAGGCCAGTGGCGTAGTAAGTGATATTATCGATGAAGTGATCAGTGACCTCGTTGCAAGAATAGAGGATGTCAACAAATTCCATATGTATCATTATTCTGAATATGGGAAAATTAACAAGCTTTTGCTTTGCGGTGGCGGATCAAACATATTGGATCTTCATCACACCCTTAAAAAGAGGCTTGGAATTGAAGTTGAGATCGGCAATACCCTGAACAACCTGACAGGAAAAGAAATAATTAACGGGTCGCCTTTTTCAAAAAAAATTGTCCGCTTGGAAAATGAACCAGGTTGGGCGACTGCCATCGGCTTGGCTTTGCGGGGCGTATTTGTTGATGAAATATAAAAAATGATCAAACTTAATCTTATTTCTCAAGAATCGAGAAAAGAAATAAAACTTAAACGGATTTATGATATCTTGAAAAGCACTTATCTAACATTGCTTATTCTTGTTACTGTCGTTTCAATGATATTTTTGGCCGCACGCATCATCCTTCAGCATAATTTTAACGATGTAGTATCACAGACTACATTGATTACAAAAAACAGTCAGGAATACAACGCCAAAATCAGAGAAATAAATTCTAAAATTTCTTCCATCAACCAGATACAAAATGAGTATATACCATGGTCCAATGCCTTGGTCGAATTGGCAGAAAAGTCCCCTTCTGACATTTCTTTAACTTTTTTGGAGATAGTTCAAGAAAAAAACCTGATCAAATTGAAAGGAACGGCTGAAACTCGCGAAAGTCTTTTAAAACTCAAAAGCAATCTTGAGGATTCTTCAATTTTTTACCAGATAGAAATGCCTCTTTCTAATATATTTGAGAAAAGCAATATCTATTTTGAAATAGATGCAAAGATCAAGCAAGAGAATCTAAAATCATTATGAAAATCGATTTTAAGAAATTTAAACTAAAGGAGAAGATTGTACTGCTTAATGCGGTGATATTAACGGTCATCGCTGTGATCTTGATATTTTTGATTTTTCCAAGCGTTACTTTGATCAGAAAAATACAGATAAATATCCAGTCGCAACTTATTGAACTGGAAAATAAGTACAATAAAGCACAGGCCTTGAGACAAACTTCAAGTAATCTAAAAAAAGTAGAACCGCTGGTAGGTTTGTTGGATAGGGGTTATATTAAACAAGAAAAGGAAATTGAATTCATCACCAACCTGGAGGAGTTGGCTGTAAAAAATAGGATAACGCAAAAATTGAATCTAGGAAGTATAAAAATTAACAAGACACCACAAAAAGTGACTTTACAAATATTCACTAAAGGAAAGTTTGAAGATCAGGTGAGATACTTAAAGGGCTTAGAAAAGCTTAACTACTATAGTAATGTAAAGAATGTCGAGATAATAAAAGATACTGCTAAAAAAGACGGTGACACCAAAATGGTGCTGCTGGTGGATACTTATTGGCAATAATATGATAACTATTTCAAAAAGATTGATTTTTTATGTCTATTTATCCGTTTTCACAATAATCGGAGTTGTATTGTTTTTCACATCTTTATTCTTGTATAAGAATGTCTTTAATACTTCGGCTGTTTATGATGAAATAATTTCTTTGCAAAGAATAACCGTCGCTGAAACAGTAAATATGAGGAAATTTAATGAAGTGGTAGAAAAAATCGATAAGAAAGTGAGCGCAAAAGAGACTGCGCAAATCAATGATATCTTCAAATAAAAACTGGCCAAGTGGCCAGTTTTTTTATAGTTCCGGTGACATTTTTCTTAGCCTTGTAATGATTGGCGGTAATATCCTAATCAGCGTTTCCACTTCTTCAATAGTGTTATACTTGCCCAAACTGAACCTGATTGAGCTATGTGCGACTTCAATTTTGATTCCCATGGCAACGACCACGTGAGAAGCCTTTAGGCTGTTAGAGGCGCAAGCAGAGCCTGTAGAAACAGCGATTCCCGCTAAATCAAGTGCAATTAGAATCGACTCACCTTCAACGCCCAAAAATGAGAAATGAGCATGAGCTGGGGTTGAATTTTCCCTGTCTGTATTCAAGACGACATCTGGAATATTTTTTTGAATTCCCGCTACTAATAAATCTCTGATTTTAGAAATGTTTTGATTGTTTTTTTCTACCTTTTCTTGATCCAGATTCTCTAGTGCCTTTCCCAATCCAATAATGCCGGCAGTATTCAAGGTGCCGCTTCGGCGGTTGTTCTCGTGGTGGCCGCCTAATTGACTAGCGATAATCGGAGTACCTGATTTAACAAATAAGAGACCTGCCCCCTTTGGCCCATAAATCTTGTGTCCAGAAATCGACAGTAGGTCAATGTAATTGTATTGAGTGTCACAGCTTAGAAAATTTGCCGCCTGAGTCGCATCGGTATGGAAGTATATCAGTTCTGGCTTATCTCCCCTTTCGTTCGGTTCCCTATTCTGCCAGGTCTTCAACTTATTATCGTTTATTTTTTTTATGATTTTTCCGATTTCTCTGATTGGCTGGATGCTGCCAACTTCACTGTTGACATACATGATTGAAACTAATACTGTGTTTTCTTTGATCGCTTTCTTGAATTCCTCGGGGTCGATAACACCGTTGCTCTTGACAGACAGATGGGTGACTTCAAACCCTTCTCGCTCCAAACCGGCAATTGGCTCCAAAACTGAATCATGCTCGATCACTGAGGTGATTATATGTAATTTTTTTGCAGCTTTGTTTCTTTTGTTTATTGCTTTAACAACGCCGTTTATCGCTAAGTTGTTCGCTTCGGTTGAACCTGAGGTAAATACTATCTCATCAGGTTTGCAATTTAAAAATTTCGCCGCCTGTGCCCTAGCTTGATCTACACCAGTCATCGCTTTCTGCCCAAAACTATGAATTGAAGATGGATTACCGAAATTCTTGGTGAAATAAGGCAGCATCACCTTCAACACATCTTTATCCACTGGAGTGGTTGCGCTATGGTCAAAATATATCTTCTTCATAAAAATTTCTTAAACAGCGATAACGCTTTTAACAGCAGGAACTGCTTTCATTACCTCCGCTTCAATTCCCTGTTTCAGGGTAATTTGAGACATCGGACAATGAGAACACATGCCCAATAATTCAACCTTTAACACGCCTGTAGACTCACTAAAATCGACTACGTGTACATCACCACCATCCATTTGCAGAGCTGGTCGAATTTTTTCCAATGCTTGGTTTATTTTATCCATCATATAATATTTTAAATTAATTTAATCTTATTTTTTATCGTAATTTTCTATGGCTTCATGCAAAGCTTCTAAGCCTAGCATGGAGCAATGAATTTTTGGCGCTGGCAAGCCACCCAAATCGTTCACGATATCGTCTTTGTTTACTGCCAGAGCTTCCTTGAAAGTCATGCCCTTGATTCGATCAGTGAGCGCTGACGATACAGCGATCGCTGCAGCGCAGCCTAGTGTTTCAAACTTTATGTTTTTGATGAAGTTCTCACTCTCATGACCATTTTTTTTCTTTCCGATTTTTAAATATATTTTCATCACATCACCGCAGGCCAGGTTGCCTTTTTGTCCGATTGCATCCGCGTTTTTGATGACCCCTTGGTTGTGGGGTTTTTTAAAATGCTTGATAACTTGTTCTGTATATAACATATGGATATAATGTTTAATTTCTAATTTTCAATTTCTAAACAAAAAAATTACTATTTATTCATTATAGAATCAAAAATTGTTTTTAAAACTAGATTATTAAAATTAATAAATTTTAACTGGTGTTCCTACCTCTGCCCAGTTGTATAGGATCTTTGCAGGACCGACTCCGAGACGGATACAGCCGTGTGACACTGGTATGCCTAGATGATTAGCCCCTTCTTTTTTACCGCCTGGCCATTCCGGTAATTCGTGAAAACCAAACCTTCCGCCTGCAATGCCTTGCCAATATGGCATCCAAAGGCCGTAAGCTTTGGACCAAGCTTTAGGATGTTTATTTCCGATAGTAAAGGTTCCTTTAGGAGTGGGTGTGCTTGCCTTGCCAGTTGAAACTTTGAATTTATCCATTCTCACTCCGTTTAAAAAATAAGACAGTTCTTGTTTTTTTAAATCAACTTCGATCCGCTTGGCTAATTTCACCTTTTCAATGTTTAGTGGATCATAACCTTGCTTTATTTCATCTCCATCTTTATATCCATCCCCATCAGTGTCTGGATTAGTCGGGTCGGTTTTGAAATTCAATTCCATCCTATCATTTAGCCCGTCTTTATCTGCGTCACTTTTCTCTAACTTGATTTTCGGCTCGGAATTGTAAGGTGAGTAGCCATTTATTAATTCTTTCCTATCATCATATCCGTCACCGTCAGTGTCAGGGTTGTTCGGGTCAGTATGATAAATCGATATCTCATCAACGTCTTTTATGCCGTCTCCATCGGCATCATCCACGCTGGCGGCATTTACTAATCGGACGGATGACAATACGGCAAAAAGAATTAGAAAAAGAAAGATTAATTGTTTTTTTGTCTTTGTTATATGTTTAATTTAATAATTCGCTTAATTTGATATCGCTAAGCGATTGATTGATTGATGTTTGGATTTTACCTAACGCAGAATTCACTTCGCAGCTGCAAGCCTTACTACAATAACGCTTCCCTTTTTCGTTCAGACAGTAAAAAAGCTGATTTTTACCTTCAAGCGCCTCGATTATCTCAAATACACTGGTTTTTTTTGATTCCTTTGCCAAGCTATATCCTCCGGCGACTCCCTTGTCAGCATTTACTAATTTCGCCTTTTTTAAACGTGAAAAAAGCTTTTCCAAATAGGCCAGCGATATTTTTTCTTCGTTTGCAATGCTAGAAAGCGATACATTACCCTCGTTAGCAGTTTTGGCCAATCTGATTATCGCTCGCAAGCCATAAGTTGTTTTAGTGGAAAATTTCATATCTTAATACCGCCTAATTTGGTGGGTATTTATACAGTAACAAATATTAATTTAAGTGTCAAATGTACAAGATTAAAATAAATTTCTTTATATTTTTTACAAAGCTTTTGTTAATAATTAATTAAGCAAATTATATTTATAAAATAAAAAGGCTGGCTTTTGGGTAGCCAGCAACCTGGTTGTCTCGGCGGGGGGATTTGCTGTCTTTTTCGTTTAAAGTTTTTCTTGTCTCAAGAATGCCGTAGGAAAAAGTAAGACCCACTGCTTTTTCTTCGCTCTTCATAAGCATCACCTCACTTGAGTTAAATTAGTATATTTTTATTAAAAAAACAAGAAAAGAAATTTAAATGTTGTTTTATAGCTTTTTATTCTGAAATCCGATGTAATTTTATTAAATTTTGTTACTCACTGAACCGCAACTAACAAGTTTTACTTGTAATTTTTAGACATAAACTTATTTTACATTAATTAAAATAAAACGCTAATTAAATAATTACTTAACATTAATAAAGTTTAAATATCGGTATTATTATTTATTACATTCTTTTTTTATCTTCTCTTCATCTTCTGTCCCAACAAAACCTCCAGTAGCCTCAACTTCGCATATTTTAATATCTTCACATTTCTTTAAAATTTTACCACATAAATCTTTATCTTTTTTGAGTGGTGTTATTTCCTTTAAACATTTTTCTTTCGCTGAGTTGGATAAAATTTTATCACATACAGCTATATTATTTCCATATTTTTTCGCATAATCCAAAAAACAAAATGTAACCCCATTTTTTTTGTCGGATGGGGTATTGCCAAGTTTTTCAAAAAAAGTACAGATGTTTATATCGTTGCTCTTTATTGCAATTGGTGTTATGCAGTTATTGAAATTTGCTTGTTGGTTTGTTATCGTTTCACAAAGTTTAAAGTCATTATTTTGACCAGCTACATATCCTAAACAGGAATCTTTAAATTCTGTTGATTGATAACATTTTTGCGGATTACTTGTTAGGTCCTTTATTTTATCAAAACAAGAATACTTAACATATTGAAAGGGTAAAAATTTTGAATTATTTATTTCAAGACCGTTGCAAACACTTATATTTTGAGTAGCTTCTGCAACATCGATAATACATGTTTCTGGTGTTAATTCTTTTCCGTTTGGCAAGGTACATCCAACATAAGCGCTGAATAATTCATATCCTGACTTAGTAAAATTAGGTTCGTCGCAATGTTTAATGTCGCCTGAAATTTTTAATGTGTCATGCTGAGCAATAAATTCATTTGAACACTTTTTAATCTTTAAGAAGTTATTGACTATAAAAAAGGTCATTAAAAAAAATGCTATCAACAAGACAATTGTTAAGACTACAAATATGATTTTGTTTTTCATAATTCTTAATATTAAATTAACCAATAATTGAAGGCATGAGTTATTAATTTTATTATATCACTGTTTTTCTCTGAGATAAAGCGAAGATAACGCGAATGTTGACAACTGTTGATATTGTATGTTATCCTAAATTTAGTTAAAAATGGTCAGAGATGGCTGTTTTTCATTTATTATTAATTAACTTTGAGAGCTCATGTTTGGCCAGTCCAAACGTGGAAAACAAAATTATGTCTACAAAGAAATCGGGCGGCTCCACATCTCTTGGTCGAGATTCAAACGCCCAACGCCTAGGAGTCAAACTCTATGCAGGTGAAAAAGCCCAAGCTGGTTCTATTATTATTAGACAGCGGGGAACGAAATATCATCCGGGTCGGAATGTGAAAATCGGCAAAGATGACACCCTGTTTGCAATTGCAAGCGGAGTAGTAAAGTACTCAGATAAAAAAATCATGGGCTTTAACAATAAGCTAAGACAGATAAAGGTAGTTAACGTAGTTGCAGAAAAAAGCGCAGAATAGATTTTGAAAAATCATCAAAAAAAGAACATGGAATTTTCCATGTTCTTTTGTTTTTATCTATCCCCTCTACTTTAGAAGAAGAGGGTTAGGGTGAGGTTCGTAGTTAAGCAAATACTAATTTCATAACATTTTGTGATTAGCAACCCACCTCACCACTGCCCCTCTCCTTGGTAAGGAGAGGGAGAAGTTTACTTCTTCCCACCTCCCAACGCTTCAACGGCAGCGTTCATTTGGGGATCTTTGTTGTTTTCGTAGTCCTCTTGTGTCAAATCGACTATTTTGTCAGGGGTAATCCCCTTTTCATTTATATTATTGCCCTTGGGGGTCATCCACTGAGCGATGGTGATTTTTAATGAAGATCCATCTTTGAGATTTTCAATGATTTGTACAGATCCCTTACCGAATGATTGCATGCCGATAATCTTTGCCTTTCCATAATCCTGCAAGGCACCGGCCACTATTTCTGAAGCTGAGGCACTGCCTTGATTGATCAATACGACTGTTGGAAAATCCTTCAGCTTGGATAAGCCCTTATTGTAATAGTCATTTTTCTTTTCATCACCGAATTTTTCACTTACTATTACACCTTTTTCAATCCATTTACTCGCAACAGTAATAGCCGTATCAAGATATCCGCCCGGGTTATTGCGCAAATCTACGATTATGCCCTTGGGGTTTTTTTGAATAACTTCTTCTACTGCCTTGTTGAATAATTCTTCCGTATCGTTATTAAAATTAGAGACGGTAATGACGAATAGGTTATCTTTTCTCATTTCTGTCTTGACGCTGTTTACGGTAATCAAGCCTCTGATAATTTTTATTTCTGCTGATTTTTCCTGCCCTTTTTTTAAAACAGATAATTTCACTTCTGTATCTTTTGGTCCTCTGATTTTGCTGACTGCTTGGTCAACTGTCATATTCACTGTAGATTCACCATTGATGCTTAAAATCCTGTCACCCGCCATCAAGCCAGATTTTTGTGCAGGTGAATCCGGTATCGGTGCAATTATGACTAGTCCGCCTTTCTTGATGCCGATCTCTGCACCGATGCCTTCAAAAGTGCCGGCTAAATCATCATCGAAGCTTTTCGCTTCTTTAGGATCCATAAAGATGGTATAAGGATCATTGGTTGATGCGACTAAACCTTTGATTGCCCCATAAAACATTTCTTTCTCTTTCAGTTTGTCTTTCATTACATAATCTTTTTTTATTAGTTCCCAGACATCCCAAAAAAGATTAAAGTCTACATCTGCATCCAAATTCTTTGCTTTGCTATTGAGATTCAATACTTTCCCGGCAAAACTTGAATCGGTAAAAATTACTTCCTTATCATTTTTATTAGTTAGGTACACTCCGGACAGGAATGAGCCGCTCATTAATAAAATTATTAAAAAACTGATCGTAATTTTTTTTAATGTTGAATTTTTTGTTTCTAAATTATTTTCCATACAATAAATTAATTATAACAATTTAATGATAACACACTTTATTTGGGTCAACAATCACATTTTCTGGGGCTTGATGTAAGCTTGATTTTAATCTAAACTTATTAATATAGTTTTAAATAAAATACTTTGAATGCACTATAAAATGTGTTTGAAAGTAATAACATAATACATTAAGTATGTCAAAATTCATAATCAAGGGGCAAGTCAGATTGAGCGGTGAAATTGAGGTGAAAGGAGCCAAGAATGCTGCTTTAAAGATCATTCCTGCAGCATTGCTTTCAGATGAAAAAATAACCATAACCAACCTGCCGGAAATAGAAGATGTAAGCCGTTCCTTGGAGCTTTTGGAAGATCTTAAGGCAGAGGTAAAAATATCAAAAAATAGATGCGAAATCCAAGTTAAGAATCTCGACAAGAATAGCCTTGATCCAAAATTTGCCAATAAACTTCGCGCTTCAATAATGTTTGTCGGACCGATCTTGGCAAGAGTCGGCGAGGTTAAATTTTCACATCCAGGAGGTTGTGTTATAGGTGCAGGTACCAGGCCGATCGATCTGTTTTTGGAAGGTTTTAAGGCGATGGGCGCTGACATCAAATGGGAAGATGGTTCTTATCACCTGAAAGCAAAGAAACTTAAGGGCTGTGAATATTTTTTTACAACGGTCAGTGTAACTGGAACCGAAAGCTTGATGATGACAGCCGTCTTGGCAAACGGCACAACCACTTTGAAAAATTGCGCCATGGAGCCGGAAATCAAGGCATTGGCAGATTATCTAAATGAACAAGGCGCCAAAATTAAAGGCGCCGGTACGTCGACTATTATCATTGAGGGTGTAGAACGTATTGGTGCTGGAGTTTTTGATATTATCCCTGATCGGATTGAAACCGGTACCTTTGCGATTATGGCTGCTGCTACCGGATCTGAAATTAAAATCACCAAATGTATTCCCGAGCATATTGAATCTTTATTGTCTATTTTCAAAAAGATAGGTATTAAATTTGAAACTGGAGAAGACTGGATCAAAATATTCAAGTCAGAAGGCTTTTCATCTTATAGTATTAAAACCCATGAATATCCCGGTTTTCCAACCGACTTGCAATCACCATATACTATCTTGGCAACTCAAGCCAAAGGCAGCTCCATAATCCATGAAACGATTTATGATCGACGCCTTTTATATGCTGATATGTTAACCCAAATGGGTGCAGATATCATCATGTGCGATCCACACCGGATCGTAGTCAATGGCCCTTCAAAATTGTACGGCAAAAAATTAACCAGTCCGGATCTAAGAGCCGGAATAGCAATGATTATTGCGGGCTTGATAGCAGAAGGAGAAACAGAGATTGACAACATCTACCAAATCGACCGCGGTTATGAGAATATTGACACCAGACTACGCGCTTTAGGTGCCGATATAAAAAGAGTAGAGATACAATAATCTATTAATTATGACACTAACCACCAGAAGATTCTTATACATCACTTTCATCCTGTCATTTTTAATCATTACACCTTTAGTGATTCTTTATGCTAATGGCTATACTTTTAGTTTGAATAAGAAAAGCATCGTTAAAACCGGAATGTTAGTTTTGAATACTAAACCGGAATCGGCAAATATATATCTCAATGGTGTGCCTGAAGAAACTTTCCTAGGATCATACTTCGGCAAAAGAATCAAAGTTACCACACCGGCAAAAATCAAGAATATTATTCCTGGTGAATATTTGGTCAGGGTAGAATTGGAAAATTATTGGCCCTGGGAAAAGAAATTGACGGTCTACCCAGGAGGAACTACTTTTGCCGAAGACGTGATTTTATTTAGAAAAGAATTGCCACAAATCATAGCCGCAAATACCAGAATATCTCAACAATCGCCAAACAAAGAATATTCAATAATCTATGATGACAATAATGTATCCTTAGTAAACCTAGAAAATGGGAATATCACTAATCTACTAAATTCAACTACTAGCCCCATGATTGTGTGGTCTCCAAGATCTACTAAATTCATAATAAATAATACGATCTTTGATATTTATAACCCAGAAAAAAGAATCAGCATCTCACAATTGGATTTTCAGCCCGAAAATATCAAATGGAATTTTTCCCAAGATGATATAATATACTTCAAGGAGAAGAATAAAATCTATAGTTTTAATATTACCAATCAGACGGTCAAAGCTATCGCTGAAATGCAAATTTCTGGGGATTATTTTATCAAAGACAAATACATTTTCAGCTTATCAAGGGTCGGTAATGATTCTAATTTGAATGTAGTTGACCTAAACAGTTCGGTTATTGTCAAATCTATCAAACTGCCTAATACCTTCAACTATGAATTCATAAATACAGATAATGAATTGATAAATCTATATGATAAAGATAAAGAGATTCTTTACCTGATCAATCCTTTCGCTGACTATCTGCCGATCCGAGAAATAATAAATAATATAAAAATTGCCAAGTGGGTCGGCCCAGCCAAGCTACTTTTTGCTAATGATTATGAAATCTGGCTTTATGATCTTGGACAAAACAAGAAAACGATCTTGAACAGATTGAGTGAAAAAATTAAAGATGTCGTTTGGCATCCAAGCAATAATTACATTATTTATTCTACCGAAAAATCGATCAATACTCTGGAGCTAGATGAAAGGGATAGATATAGAACGATCGAACTGGTTGCTGGTGAAAATCTGAAGATAATTAACTTGAATAGAAATGGTAGTATTCTTTACTTCCAGGGCACATATGGGAATCAGGTAGGATTATTCAGACTAAAGATATAACAATATATAAAAAAAGTCCGACTTTTGATAGTCGGACTTTTTATTTCAATTAGCCTATAAGCTCCTTGGTGAAAGCTTTTATCTCTTCACCGATATCTTCCCTTTCGATTGCATATTTTAAAATCGTCTTGATGTAATTCAATGGATCTCCGGTAGTCAGCCATTCCCCGTCATCAACCGTCTTTGCCATCATTATGCCGCCGTTATTTACATAGGTCTTTACTGCATCGACAATCCAAAGCTCGTTCCCCTTGCCCAGGGCGGTTTTTTTTAAAATATCTACTATTTCTTGATTGATAATCATTCTGCCGAAATCAGCCAACTGAGAAGGAGCTTCTTCAATTGATGGTTTTTCAATAATGTCTTCAATCTCCATATTACCTTCCCTGAGCTTTACGATGCCGTATCGATTGACCTGATCCTTCGGTACTTCTTGCACGGCGAAAATGGGTTTGCCATGCTTTTCATAATCCTCAACCATCTGCTTGGTGAAAGAAGTTTTTGACTTTACCAGGTCATCACCGAAACAAAAAACGAATGGCTCATCCTGCACGATACTGGCAGCCGACAAGATCGGTGTCCCGTTGCCATAAGGACCTTTCTGTCTTACATAAATAAAATTAGCCAGATCAGCGATTTTTTTCGTCTCATCCAATAAATGATCTTTCCCTGCTTGCTTTAATTCATGTATCAAAGCCCAGTTGTGGTCAAAATGGTCTTCAAGTGGTTTCTTGTCCCACTTGGTCACCAAAATTATGTCTTCAATGCCTGCTTCTACCAATTCTTCAACCACCAATTGAATGATCGGTTTATCAACGATCGGCAACATTTCTTTAGGCATGGATTTAGTAGCTGGCAATAATCTTGTACCCGAACCAGCTACTGCGACTATAGCTTTTCTAATTTTCATAAATCTATATTAATTATTATTTAAATTTCCATTTTATAAAATACTTCCCCCACGAAATTATATGGATTCTTGATAATTTATTCAAAAATGGTGCAAGAAACCAATGTTTTTTTGCGCTAGCTCTTTCATGAAGATGAAATACTTCAGCCGTTGGCAAATATACTACTTTCCAGCCGGCAAGGCTAATTCTTTTGCATAGATCCGTATCCTCCAAATACATGAAAAATCTCTCGTCAAACATTCCAACCTTATCAATAACTTCTTTTTTTATCAAGAGACAGGAGCCTTGGATCCAATCGACAGTTTGAGATTTGGTTAAATCTATATTCTTCAAAAGATAATCATCTACATAATTCTTGGCAAATTTCGCTAAAAAAGTTCTTCGGATTATCGGTATAAAAATTTTTGGAAAACGGTAACAGGATTCTTGGACAGTTCTATCTGAGCGCAAGAGCTTCGGCCCTACTAATCCGACATCTAGATTCGCATGCAAATAATCAAGCATTGTTCTTATTGCCGGTGCAGTTACCTCCGTATCAGGATTAAGGACTAAGATATTCTTTCCAGTAGCTTGTACAATTCCAAGATTGTTCCCCGCCCCCATACCGGAATTTTTGTTGTTTTGGATAAAAATTACTTCTGAGTATCTGGTTTTTATTTCTTGATTAATTTTTTCTCGAGAATCATTATCAACAACAATAATCTCATATTCAATTCCATTTAAATCAGCCTTATAAATAGAATCCAGGCAGTGGAAGGTTTTGATCTTGCTGTTGTAATTCACTATTATTATGCTGATATCCATATTACCAAATTATTATTTTTTTTATAATCTTCCAGTATAGATTAAAAACAGGATTAATCGCTCTTAATTTCCAATCATCCACTTCCTGATACCAGATTTTCCCCGTAATCATTTTTACGATTTCTTTATCTTTAATTTTACGTGTTTTTTGACAATCTTGTCTAGCCTTTATTATATACCGCCAATTTTTTAAATCCAAAAAATAACTATATATCTTAATCTTATCCCTTACCCAACCGCCCTTAAGTGCAAACAAGAATAAACCAAATTCCATGATAATCAAAGTCGGCAAGATCAATAAAAGGGTTAAAAGATGATAATTCTTCAGGATTACTAGTAATCTGTTTCGATCCATCCAGTAATATTTGGTGATGCTTCTGGAAAATTCATATTTGTGATAAACGACCGCCTCTGGCGCCAAAACGCAGCGGTAGCCTGCTAGCCAAGTACGCCAGCCCAAATCCTGATCTTCATTGTACATCCAAAACTCTTCATCGAAATAGCCGATTTCTTTGATTACTTTTGATTTGATTAAAAAAGCTGCTCCAGATGGATAAAAAATATTGCGTATCTCATCAATTTTATAACGCGAAACATCTTCATTATATCCTTCGCAGAATCCGAAACCCAAGAAATGCGTAGTATTACCCAAGCTATTTATCTTATTTTCTTCGGGTTGCTTGGAAGAATCCCAAAGCATCAACCGCGCCTGGACTATGCCGATATCATCTGCCGATTCAGCCGCTTCGATCATCTTTTTAATAGCATCATTTCCTACAACCGTATCCATATTGAACAAAATCAGATAATCATAACCTTGCTCAATAGCCAATCTCATTGCCTGGTTATTTCCTTCGGCAAAACCGGCATTGTGCAGGATGCGGACAATTTCATACTCTCTGGAGCTGACAAATTTGTTTTCAATAACCTGTTTTAAATATTGGAAACTGGTTTCAGTTGATTCATTATCCACAAAAAAATATTTACCCTCACCGGCAAATTCTTGTTCTACTAAACTATCTAGGCAGTCAGAAAGATATTTTTCTGCATAATCACGCCAATTTGGTGCGATAATTATGGCTATTTTTTTCCTCATATTTAAATATTTTATTTACAATTCTCTGCCTTGCGCCAACCTGCTTCAATAGCATTGGCCTCTGTGCAAAACCATTTTTCTCCTGCAGTTTCATCGATCACAGTCTGCTTATAGTATGGACAGTTTAGTGTGTGGTATATTTTTTCTTTTTTTGAATTAATATTCCCCTTAATACTGCACTTGGCATCAGTCGAAGTGGAAATTACTGCCTCAGTATTCTTAATTCCACAAATTCCATTTGCCCATAAACCGACCTGATTTGCCTGGGCATACTTTTGCGCATTTTTAAATTCTGATTGATATCTGTAGGGCAAAAGGTAGGTATATTCAAAGGCATAGCCTTGTTTGATTATTTCCAAATTATAAAACAAGCCATCTTTTGTTTTAACATATCTTAGTAATCGCCCATACTTATCTTTATCATCCTGACTCAAATCATTTTCTAGCTCGATTTCATTATTTAACAACATTTCCTTTGCTTTTTCACTTGCCTCTATTCCGAAACATTCAACCGGTTTCCTCGGATCAACTGATTCAGGAGTATTAATTCCAATCATTCTTACTCTTTGAGTCTTGCCGTCAATGCTTACATCAATCGTATCACCATCTATTACCCTGACAACTTTGTAGTACCTTTTATTTTCAATCTTATCGCCTTTAACTTCTTTTGGTTCAACTTTAACCACTTCAGTACTGCTACTAGCTTTTTTTATGATATTTTCACCCGTGTCAAAATCTATTTTATCTACAGGGTTAACCGGAGTTAAGTCAATTTCTTTTCTTGAAAAAATTGATCCCAGCAAGAATAAAACTGTGAACAAAACAACAATTTTTAATTTTAAATTGTAATTTTGCATTAAATCATTTATGTTCTTGCCCTACCCTTGACTCTGACATAATTTAATATCCGGGTAATAAATAACCCAAGCGGCCATGCTAATTTCAATAACCTATATTCCCAGATTGGCTGCCATTTCTTAAAATATTTTAACATGCTGTCGCGAAAATAAATTTGAGTAGTATTCCGCTTGACCTGGCTAAAGCTTTGACCGACGTAGTCGATGCATTCGGCCGCGTTAGTGTACCAGACTTCACCACCTACTTCAGCTACCCTTTTGCAATAATCAACTTCTTCAAACCAGATAAAAAATTGCTCATCTAGCAGCCCGGTCTTTTCAATAGTTTCCCTTCTGATTATAAAAAAACCACCTCGAATCGAATCGACTTTTTCAGCTTTATTATAGTCAAAATCCACTCTCAAGTAGTTATCCAAGATAGAAGGTAAAAGATGGGGTAATTTTAATACGATGGCCAATTGATCCAAAAACTTGGGAAAGCGCCGAACATGCTTTACTATTTCATTTTTTTCATCAAGCAATTTACAGCCAGCGACATCAACATTCTGATTTTGTCGCATCCATTGGACCATATTTTTAAAAGTGTCCGGAAATGGCTTCATATCAGGGTTTAATAGTAGGATGTAATCCGACTGACATAGCTTAATGGCTTGATTGTTTGCCTTAGCAAATCCAACATTCTCTTCGTTAGCGATTAATTTCACTTCAGTAAATTCATCTCTTACCATTTGTACAGTTCCATCAGCAGAATTATTGTCGACAACAAACACCTCAAAGCTCACTGAATGATCAGAAGCAAAAATCGCTTTTAAATTTTCTTTAAGTTTCTCCTTGACGTTCCAAGAAACAATTACAATTGATAAATCCATATTTTTTACCGTCATCCCGCCCAGGCATGAAGTGTTGGGACAATAAGCTGTTGGATCCCCGCCTTCGCGGGGATGACAGGAAGGGTTTATATAAATTAGTTTTTCATAAATTTCTCAATTTCTTTTATTTCAACTCTCAACTTCAGCTCATCTTGTCTTTTTTTAATCTCTGGCAGAAGTTTTTTGAAATTAACCAATTCCTTGAATAGATAAGATTCGAAAATTAATGCAAAAACCATACTGCCGATCAGATAGAAATAAGTATTTATTTTTACAGCCCGAGAGAATGGTAAATTTTTTATTTTATATAACAAGATCAATTGGTTTAAAAATGACCATTTTTTCAATTGGCGATTTTTATTTTTTCGATTCAAGGCCACGTTCAGCATATTCTGACCGACAATTGCTGCAGTACGGTCATGATACGCGACCGCTCTCGGCTCTAGCATGATCTTCCAGCCGGCTAATCGCAATCGATAGGAAAGATCGCAATCTTCTTTGTACATAAACATCAGTTCATCGAAATATTCATGGTTGTAAGCCATGTCTTTCATTGCCTCCAGATTCAGTAATACGGCTGCACCGGTAAATCCAAAAATTTCTTTAGCTTCATTAAGCTCTTCATTATTTGGCAGTCCTTGATGGTCATCAAAAAAACGATGTCTTTTGTCGATTATCAGGCCGTAGCTATCGGTTATTGCTGTTTTCTTATTATTTTCAAAATCCCATTTCAATATTTTTGGCATTACCGCAGCAACTTCATTATTACTACTGATGGTGCCTAGCATTTTTTCAACCATGTCAGCTTCAAAAACCATGTCAGGATTCAATGCAAGAAAATATTTAGCCCCTGCATCTATCGCTTTTTTGATCATCAGATTAAAGCCTTTTGCAAAACCTAAATTTTTATGGGCAAAAATTATTTCAATCTCCGGGAAATTCTTATTTATGTATTGTTGATTCTCATTATTCTCATCATCTGAATTATCAACTGTGATCAATTTAAAATATTTAAAAGTTTGATTGTTTATCGACGGCAAAAAATATGGCAAATACTTTGCAGTGTTTTCGCCATATGAGATAAAACCGATATAAACTTCTTTTTCCATCATTTAGATCACTAACTTATCTTGTAATTTTTCTTTAGCCAAATTTTGTGCGCGAAGAAGGCTATCAAAAGTTCCGGCATCAATCCACTCACCATTCACCATGGCTACGTCCAGCTCGCCCATTTCTAGATAAACTTTATTAATATCAGTTATTTCTAGCTCACCACGATCACTCGGCTTCAGATCTTTAGAAATCTGCACTACTCGATTATCATAAACATAAAGTCCGGTAACAGCGTAATCACTCATCCATTCTTTCGGCTTTTCAACAATTTTTTCAGCTTTCATATTTTCATCAAACTTGACCACGCCGAATCTTTCAGGATCAGAGACTTTTTTAGCGAATACTCTAGCGCCTTTTTTGAAGCTCTTTATGTCTTCGCTAAGATCATCCTCAAAAATATTATCTCCTAGAATCAGAGTAACATCTTCATCATCAATAAAATTTTCCCCGATCAAAAAAGCCTCGGCAATTCCTGTCGGCTTGTCTTGGATCTCATAAGTGAATCTTACGCCGAATTCCTTGCCGCTGCCAAGGAGATTAAGATAATCCCCGGCTCTTTCTGGAGCCACAATGATCAAAATTTCTTTGATTCCGGCTTTTATCAAGGTGTTTAGCGGATAATAGATCATTGGCCGATTATACACCGGCAATAATTGCTTGCTGGTTACCTTGGTGCAAGGTCTTAGCCTAGTTGCTGAACCGCCTGATAAAATTATTCCTCTCATAGATTATTTTTTAATATTTAAATATTCTTTCAATGCCTGTTGCCAGGTCCTAAGTTTTGGTAATTTTGTATTGATTAAAGCCGAATATTTCGGCCTTTTTGCCGGTCTGGGGAATTTATCACTGGAAATCGCATTCACTTTGATTTTGACCCCGGCAATTTTAAATAGCTCTTTAGCCGCCTTATACCAAGTAACAGGCTTCGGGTTGATTACATGATAAATACCAAAGCCATAGTCGTCATCAATGATTTTTTTAGTCATCATTGCTAAGTCGGGGGTATAAGTAAAACAGCCTTCTTCTTCGTCCACCACATCAAGAAATTCTCTCTCTTTGCTCAGATTCAACATAACATCAAAAAAGCTCATTTTTGATAAATCACTTTCACCTTTCGGTCCAAAAAGTTTTTGTGTGCGGATGATGTACCATTTCAGTCCTCGACCGCTCAAGCGGATAATTTCTTGTTCGCCCAATAATTTTGTTTCACCATATCGATTGACCGGATCAGGTTCATCATCTTCTTTGTAGCCGGATTCGTTATTGCCATCAAAAATATAATCGGTTGAATAATGGACAAGCATCGAGCCATTTACCAAGGCAGCTTGTGCTAGGTAACCTACCGCATCACCATTTATTTTTTTTGAGGCTTCGTAACCGTCTTCTTCTTCGCATTTATCAACCGCAGTAAAAGCAACTGCATTTATTATTATTTCTGGTTTGAGATCTTTGATTTTTTTTTCGATCAGCCCCTTGTCGGTAATATCGATTTCACTTCTGTCCCAGGCGATGATCTCATTATCCGTGTCCTCAGAAAAAACTCTTACCAATTGTTGACCTAAATTCCCTTTTGCACCCAAAATCAAAATCTTAGCACCCGTCACCTGATTAGGAAGCTTCATGTTATTGTTTGTTGCCATATTGCTTTTGGTAGTAATCTTTATATTCTCCGCTTTTGATCTTCTGCCACCACTCTTGATTCTGCCTATACCAGACTACTGTCTTAGCTAGTCCGGTTTTAAAATCAACCTTAGGGTACCAGCCAAGCTCATTTTTTGCTTTGCTGATGTCCATGGCATAGCGGAAATCATGACCTTTTCTATCTTCTACGTATTCGATCATTTCATCACCGAAGCCCATTAAATTCAAAATATTGTTTGTGATATCTAAATTAGTCAATTCATTTTCACCACCGAGGCCATAAGTTTCACCGATTCGGCCTTTTTTGATTATCGCTTCAACCCCGGCATTATGGTCATCCACATGGATCCAATCCCTGATGTTTCCACCCTTGCCATAAACAGGCACCTTTTTACCTTCAATAAGATTAGTAACGAATAATGGGATTAATTTTTCCGGGAATTGATAAGGACCGTAATTGTTGGTGCAATTAGAAATTGTAATCGGTAACTTATGAGTATGCCAATATGCTCTAACCAAGTGATCAGAAGCGGCTTTGGAGGCGCTATAAGGACTGCGTGGATCATATGGCGTATTCTCCTGAAACTTAGGATCAACCAAATCAAGTGCGCCAAAGACCTCATCTGTGGAAATATGATGACCCAATACATTGGTCCTAACAAAAGATCCTCCATCAATTATTGAGCGATCAACATGTGTTTCTGCCGCAAAATGAACAATCAGATCAACTTCTTTCACGATATCATTTACTAAATCTTTATCGCAGATATCACCTTTGATAAATTTATAATTAGGATTGCCTTCACAGCCTTTTAAGTTTTCTAAATTACCTGCATAGGTCAAAGAATCCAGATTGATAATAGAATCTTCTGGATTATTTTCCAGCCAATAGTGGATAAAATTTGCTCCGATAAATCCGGCGCCACCTGTTACTAATAATTTCATAAATTAATTCTTATTTTTTATGGTCTCAGCTATTTTTTGCATCTGTCCATCTTCATATTTTTTTATCGGCCAAAAATTT
>LBWY01000005.1 GCA_000995135.1 Parcubacteria group bacterium GW2011_GWE2_39_37
GCCATCTTCAGCTAAAGCTAAATTCTTCACCGAATCTGTGTATTTATTATCTCCCTCGCTTACATCGAGTACTCTTTGCCTATCCTTTTCCATAGCTTCAATCTCTTCTTGACTATAGACTTTTATTTTTTCTGGCATATTGAGAATTTATATTAAAAAATCTTATTTAGCGATATATTTATTAATAAAATCTTTCTCATCTCCATAACGGGAAAAACCTTGTTCTAGTTGATGCTCTTGGATTTTGAATCCAGGTTTATTCTCATGCATGATGCCACACCAGTATTTTTCTGTTCTGCCGGCGATTTCTTTGTAATACAAAAGTCCGCCGTTTATGTAACCGCAATAAGCACAGCTGAGTTTTCCTGCAATACTCAAATAAGGCAAGCGAAAACGGTCTCTGATCTGTATATATTCCGATCGATTTACTTTTTCCAAACCGTAAAGTGGAAAGCAAATTTGATGATAAATTTCTCCCAAAAGATCAAAAAGTATAAAAACAAAAAGTGGTGCCCAAATAAAAGGTGCAGCCACCGTGTGTCCTAGCCATCGTTTTTGAACATATCTTAAATAGATCATAAAATCAGTTTAGTCGATATTCATTTTTCTCTTGGTATGATGTTTTTTTGCCACTCTAAGCCTGGCCATTTCTTTTTCAATTGCAGCAGCCACCCGAGCATATTCTATCTCTCCCATTGTAACTTTTTGCTTTTTTAAGTCTTCTGCTCTTTTTCTAGCCTCTTCTGCTCGTTCAACGTCAATTTCAGTCGCAATTTCTGCGGTATCAGCCAAAACAACCAAGATGTTATTGTTGAATTCAATGAAGCCGCCGGAAATCGCCAAGTCAATCTCCTCTTGTCCTTTGCGCAGAATAATTTCTCCCGGCTTGATGGAAGCAATATAGGAACGATGATTGGGCATTATAGTTACCTGCCCATTCACCACCGGCAAGGTAGCAGAATCTACCTCGTTTTCATAAACGGTTTTTTCGGGGGTTACTATTTTAAATTTAATTTTTTGTTCAGACATAAACTATCTGTCATCCCGAGCGAACGAAGCGACGAGGGATCTCGGTACTTGCACGCACAAGAAATTTATTATTACTATTGTTGATTCTACGCCCCGAGATTTCTCACCCCACAAGGGGGATTCGAAATGACAAAGGAAAAATTATTTCATTACCTCCGTGATATCCCCTTTCATATAGAAATCCTGTTCAAAGACCTCGTCTAATTCACCATCCAAAATCATCTTGAAGCCTTTGATGGTATCTGACAACTTTACATATTTTCCAGGCACGCCGGTGAATTGTTCTGCCACAAAGAAAGGCTGAGAAAGGAACTTTTGAATTTTTCTTGCCCGAGCTACCGTCACTTTGTCCTCATCTGACAATTCTTCCATACCCAAAATAGCGATAATATCTTGCAGGTCTTTATATCTTTGTAGAACTTTCTGTACGTTTCGAGCAACATCATAGTGTTCCTTGCCAACGATATTCGGATCAAGGATTGTTGAACTGGAATCGAGCGGATCAACAGCAGGATAAATACCTAATTCAGACAAAGCACGAGACAAAACCACAGTAGAGTCAAGATGACCGAAAGTTGTGGCAGGAGCCGGATCGGTCAAATCGTCTGCAGGAACATAGACAGCTTGCACTGAAGTAATTGAACCATTTTTTGTCGAGGTAATACGTTCTTGTAATTTACCCATTTCTTCTGCCAAAGTAGGTTGATAACCTACAGCAGACGGAATTCTTCCGAGCAAAGCGGAAACTTCTGAACCTGCTTGAGTAAAGCGGAAAATATTATCAACAAATAATAAAACATCTTTATTTTCTTGATCGCGGAAATATTCTGCCATAGTCAAAGCTGACAAAGCTACTCTTTGACGAGCTCCAGGCGGTTCATTCATTTGTCCAAAAACCAAGGTTGTCTTATCCAAAACACCAGACTCTTTCATTTCATGATAAAGGTCATTACCCTCTCTAGTTCTTTCTCCAACACCGGCGAACACGGAAAATCCACCATGCTCTTGGGCAATGTTACGGATCAATTCTTGGATAACAACAGTCTTGCCAACGCCAGCACCGCCGAACAATCCCACCTTACCACCCTTAACGAAAGGACAGATCAAATCGATCACTTTAATTCCGGTTTCAAAAATTTCTGCCTCAGTTGATTGATCTTTAAATTTTGGCGCTTCACGATGAATCGGACTTTTTTGCTTAGTCTTGACTTCTTCTTTGCCATCTATTGCTTTGCCTAAAAGATTAAACATTCTGCCTAAAGTTTCCTGCCCAACCGGAACTTGGATAGCAGAACCGGTATCAGTTACTACCATGTTTCTTTTTAGCCCATCAGTCGGACCCATGGCAACAGCTCTTACTTTATTGCCTCCCAAATGTTGATGGACTTCCAAAACGATTACTTCATCGCCGGACTGAATTTCCAAAGCATTGTAAATGCCTGGCAATGCATCGGTAAATTCCACGTCCACTACCGGTCCGATTATTTGGCTTATTTTTCCTGTGTTCATAAATATAATTAAATAATTATTAGCTAATGTTAAAAATTCTCTTTACTTTTTTAAAAAAATACACGATTATTAATTAAATATAATGCTCTTTTTATCGGAGGCAATCGTGGAAAACCTCGGAAAGAATATCACTGCTAGAAAGCCTCACAATTTCATAGTACTACTGCTAGTCTTATTCTTTTTTCTGATTGGGCTTTTCGGAATAATTTTCGCTTTTTGGGATGGAGTTAGAAAAAAAATTCTTCCTTCAGCCAAACCTCAACTGCCGCTATTCTAGGCAGTTTTTTACTTTATTCCAAGGCCGCTCTGCCGGCACTGATTTCCGCAATTTCCTGAGTGATCTTGCTCTGACGGATCTGATTGTAGGCCAAGGTCAAATCGGCAGACATTTCATTAGCTGCATCAGTTGCATTACGCATGGCGATCATTCTGGCGCTTTGTTCTGAAGCGCTAGATTCAAGTATTGCATGGAATAACTGCATCTCGATTAAGCGCGGGAAAATAAATTCCAACACCTCTTTTGGACTTGGCTCGACTTTATAATCTGCCTTTGGTTCATCCAAGCCATATTCCTTAGCCAATACATCAATTTCGGCAATTTGCTTTTCTATATCAATTTTGGAAATTGGTAAAATTTGTCTTATCCTAGTTTGCTGGCTCACTGCTGAAACGTAATCAGTATAAACCACTACTACTTTGTCATATCTTTTGGCCAAATATTCCTCAATCACTATCCGAGATAATGGCTTAATGCTTTCAATATTAATTCCAGGGGTTAGCTCCGGGAAGGTAGCAATAATTTCTTTTTTTAATTTTCGAACAATCCCCTCACCTTTCTTGCCCACGGTAATAAAATCTATTTTCAAATCTTCATTAGCTACAGAAGATTCGATTTTCTTTTTTCCAATGCGATTTATCTTAAGTTTTTCCGGATTCAATATTTCATCGCGAAGTTTTTTGGCAATCTGAGTATTAAAAGAGCCGCACTGTCCGCGATCAGAAGAAACAGCGACAATCAAAATGTTTTTTGCTTCTCTCACTTCCAAGAATCCTCCGCCATAATTTTCAAATGCTGTTGCCAGGTTGGTCAAAACACTCCAAGCACTATGCGCATAAGGCCTGATACCCAAAACACTAGCGACTGCTCGGCGCATCTTGGCAGCCGAAATCATCTCCACTGCGCGGGTGATTTTTTTTGTACTATTGATTGATTTTATCCGACGTCGGATATCTTTTGAACTTGGCATATATTCGTATTATTCCCTCTTTTGAAGAGCTTATCTTAACTGATAAGAGGGTTTAGGGGTGGGATGTTTAAATTTTAGAAGTCTTTTATTTTTCACCTGATCCTGAAACAAGTTCAGGATGACACTTAAAATGTTTAGCGCTATACGATATACGTTACACGTTGTGCGTTACGCGTTATACGCTTCCTTAAAATCCTTCACCGCTTTTTCAATTCCTGCTATCACCTCTTCTGACAATTCTTTCTTTTCAGTAATTAAATTGATAACCTCTTTTGCCTGACTATCTAAATATTTATGAAATCCATCTTCCCAAGCTTTGATTTGTTCGACTGCTACATCATCTAAAAAGCCGTTAGTCAAAGCATAAATTATAGCTACCTGGTGTTCAACTGACATCGGCTCATACTGCCCTTGTTTTAAGATTTCAACCGTCCTGCGTCCGCGTTCGATCTGACTTTTTGTTTTTTCATCCAAATCGGAACCGAATTGGGCAAAAGCTTCAAGCTCTTTAAACTGTGCCAAATCCAAACGCAATTTTCCAGCCACTTTTTTCATGGCCTTGATCTGAGCTGATGAACCGACACGTGAAACTGAAATACCGACGTTCAAGGCCGGACGTACACCTTTGTAAAATAAATCTGATTCCAAGAAAATCTGACCATCAGTGATAGAGATAACATTGGTCGGAATGTAGGCACTAACATCACCAGCTTGTGTTTCAATAATCGGTAAAGCAGTAAGTGAGCCGCCGCCAAAGTCTTCGTTCAACTTTGCACTTCTTTCAAGCAAGCGAGAATGTAGATAAAAAACATCTCCAGGATAAGCCTCGCGTCCCGGCGGTCTTTTTAGAATCAAAGAAATTTGACGATATGCCCAAGCATGTCGGGAAAGATCATCATAGACAACCAATACATCCTGGCCTTGATCCATAAAATATTCACCCAAAGCACAGCCTGAATAAGGGGAAATAAATGAAAGCGCAGCGGAGTCAGATGCTCCAGCTACAACAACGGTGGTATATTCCATGGCGCCTCTTTTTTCTAATTCACCTACAATGCGTGCAATCTTTGATTCTTTTTGGCCGATAGCAACATAAATACATTTCATATTCTGCCCTTTTTGATTGATAATCGTATCAATAGCAATAGCGGTTTTTCCTGTTTGTCGATCGCCGATAATCAATTCTCTTTGTCCACGTCCGATCGGAATCATCGCATCGATTGCCTTAATTCCAGTTTGCACCGGTTGATTTACAGATTTACGTGAAATAACGCCTGGTGCGATTTTTTCTACCGGATAATATTTTTTTGCGGTGATATCGCCCTTACCATCCACTGCAATTCCTAATGGATTAATGACACGGCCGATCATTTCTTCTGACACTGGAATAGACAAAATCTTGCCGGTTGATTTTACTTCATCACCTTCTTTGATATTTTTATACTCTCCCAAAATCATGATACCGACACGATCTTCTTCCAGATTCAATGCCACGCCGATTTCGCCTTTGGAAAATTCAACCATTTCAGAAGCCATAACATCTGACAAGCCTGAAACACGAGCAATACCATCACCGATTTCAACCACTTTACCAACCAACTGCTTGGTAACATCAGCTTTGAATTCAGCAATCTGCTTTTTTAATTGTTCAACTACGAAGTCTTTTGTACTGCTAGACATATGTTTTAATTTATCTATAAATGAATTTAATTTCTAATTATTTTATTTACTTATTTCCGTTTTAAGCTCTTTTATCTTGGTTTTTAAACTACCGTCAAGAATCTGATCGCCTACTTTCAAAACAAAACCGGCTAAAACCTGTTTATCAATCTGATTATCAATGATTACTTCCTTAGCACCTGAAACGTTCATTGCAAATTTTTCTAAATCCTCAAGTGTTTCTTTGTCTAATTTTGTTGCGCTCAAAACAGAAGCATTGATTATTCCTGTCTGTTCAGACCAAACCTTATTAAACTCTTCAAGAATCCCGTTAACCTTGTTTAAATTATTGTTCTTAACTAAAAGAGTAATAAAATTTTTTATCACTTCTTTTACTTGGTCATTATTCTTTGCGTCTTTTACCGTCTCATGCAGGCTGACAGCATATTGTCTATTTGTAATCTTCATATATTATTTATTTGCACCATCCTTTTATTTAACCTCTTTCACAATTTTCTTTATTAATTCTTTGTCTTCCTTATCTGTCATTTTTTTTTCAATTAATTTTTCCAAAGACAATGCAACTAATTCTGCCATTTCGCTTCTTATTTCTTTAAGTGTCTGAGCTTTGTCCGCTTGCATTTTTTCCTTCTCTTTGTTGATGATCTGGCCGATATCTTCCTTGGCCTTAGCGAGCATTTCAGCTTTTTTTTCTTCATTGATTGCGTTGGATTTTTCAATTATTTCCGTAGCTTCTTTTCTGGCTTTAGCTACTACTTCTTTATAATCTGCTTCGGCTTGAGCCAATTTTTCTTCAATTTTTTTTGCATCAGACAAGCTTTTGTCAATCTTATCGCTACGATCATTGAGCATCTGCAAAACTGGCTTATACGCAAATTTGTAAAGCACTCCAAGCACGATAATAAAGTTGATCAGCTGTGCAATAATTAATTTTGCATCAATGTGAAAAGTTTTGATTAATTCTTCCATGTTATATAGTTAATAATTTTTAATTTCGAATTGTGAATTTTGAATCAATTTTTAATGCATTAATTTTGAACATTCTTTTAATTCAAAATTGATTCAAAATTCAAAATTAATAATTCAAAATTTCCCTTTAACCACCTTAATCCCGATCCCGAAAAAAATTCGGAATCGGTCAAAGATGCGCAATGGCTTCAGCAAAAGCGCAAGTCAAAAGCATTGGCACGAAGATTTTTCCAGTTGATTCTGGATTTCTACCGATTGATTCCATAGCTTTTGCACCGATCAAACCGATACCGATACCAGGGCCGAAAGCACCTAAACCGATTGCTAACGCCTTGGCTAACATTGTTAGTTCCATAGTTTTTTGACAAATCATTCCATCTCTCTGTGGGCGGAATAAATTTGTAAATTAATTATAAATTACAAAGTCTGAATGCGAATTAATTCGTAATTCATAATTCGTAATTGATAATTAAGAATAGCAAACACCAACGCCTGCACCAAACCGACGATTATTTCCAAAAATATAAAAGGCAACGGCAAAGCGTAAGCAAAAATAGCCATCATCGAGGCTAGCAAAACTTCACCAGCAAAAATATTGCCAAAAAGTCGAAAAGACAAAGAAGCAACTTTTGCTAATTCGCCGATTGTCTCGATTATTCCAACAAAAAACTTGATCGGATTTACTACCAAGAGCATCGGTTCTTTCCAAACTTTCTTTGCCATTTCACTAATCAATTTAATATTGATGAACTTATTCAAATGGTGCCAAGCGCCGATTGCCACTACGCCCATAATATGAGACATAACAACAGCAAACAAGGAAATTGCCAGAGTAGTATTCAAATCTGCTGTTCCGCCACGTAAAAGTGGAATAAAGACACTGTGTCCTTCTGCCTTTTCAATAAAGCCGATGGTGCCAAAGCCGGGCAACAGGCCAAGCCAATTATTAACCAAAATAAATAAGAATAATGAAAGGGTTATCGGTAAAAATTTTTCTGTTTTCTTTCTCGCGCCGGTCACACTATCTGCCAGCTTCAATGCCTCTTCCAGTAATATTTCAAAAACATTCTGCAACTTCCCGGGGACTTGCTTCATTTTTCTACCTATAGAAACAAAAAAGACCACCAATATCAATACGGTGATCCAGCTAGTTAGAAGCGAATTTGTAATAGTAAAACTTCCGATATGGGCGATCGGTTCCGCAAACAAAGTAGTTTCATGAGATACTTCTGCCTGTTCTTGTGTATTTGTTTGTTTTGGGCTAGCAGACATAAATTATATATAAAGTTTTTCCCCTCTGTCATCCCGAATCCTGTTACCTCTGTCATCCCGACAGAGCGAAGCGACGAGGGATCTCGGTGTGATGTAAAAACTAATTTTGTGTAAATATTATTTAAATCTCAAGAAGTTTAAAAATCAGTTAATTAAACATCTTTTTAAAATTATTATTCATACCTTTCCCTGAGATCTCTCCTCGCCTGCTGACTCGTCGAGATGACAGAGGGGATTTATTTTAAACTCTTATTTTCATCCCGAGGCGGGCTACTTCTTACTTCTGTCTTCTTTCTTCTCCTGCTCGTCGATTTTCCGCATTTCATTCATGCCGATATAAATCAAGGCAAACATGGAAAAGACAAATGCTACGCCTACACATGACAAGAATAGCCAAGGTTCGGTATTAAATTGCTTGTCTAAATACTTACCGACAAAGACAGCGATAATAACCGGGGTGCCGATCCAAGCGCTAAGTTTTGTAAATAAAATCAAACTCGGCTGCCACCAGGGAGTTTGATCGCTATTTTCCGTCTTTTTCATCTAAAGATGTCGCTCAATTTTTGAAAAAAGTCAATACGATTTCAATTTATCAATAATTTATATTAGAAATAGCTTTTTTTTGCTAAAAATTGACTTTGGGCTAATTTTTTGCTTATATATAAGGAAAATGATCATTTAATTTCAGTTAGCAGTTACTTCCGGACGTACGGCAATCATGCCATCTTCACAACGATTACAAAAAGGAACAAATCATGAAAACATGGATGAAGTTTGCATTCGCGATTCTTTTCTGGTTACTCTTGGCAGCCGCCGGCAAAATGGTTACATTAATGCCGTCAGATACCATGCTATTTCTTTACACGGCCATATATTTCAGTTTCATACACAGCTGGGCCTTTGTTCCTGTGTTCAATAAGGAGGCCGAAAACGAAAAAGAAGAACGACTGATTGAACAAGGAAAACGACTCATGGTGGTGTCACTCATCGGCGACATCTTTTCCGTCGATATCACCGATGAAGCAATGAAACCGACTGGCGTTAAACATGGAGACAGATTAATAGACCCGTTTGGACGTAAACTAACAGCCGTGGGGGTCGGTCCTTGCACAAAGCGGGGAAAGAAGAAAAAAGAAATTGTTTTTTGGGGTGAATGGGATTGCGCTAAAGGCAAAGTTCAAAGCTGGTATAATTATAATCCCAAGCTAGTCAACCTCAAGAGAGAAGGATTCTGGCGTTGGAAGGAAGATGATTAGCACCTTCCATGTCAGCAAAAAAAAATAAACCCAACGAGTCATTTATTACAACAATGACTCTTTTTTTATTCCAAATACTCTTATTGCATTTCCGGAAGTAATTTTTTTCACATCTTCAATATCAATTTCTAATACTTCAGAAATTTTTTTTGCAACTAGCTCAACCATGTACGGCTCATTACGCTCACCCTTGTGTGGGACGGGAGTTAGATAAGGACAGTCAGTTTCCAAAACTATATCCTCCAAGGAAATTTCTTTAATTAATCTAGAAAAATCATCTGTATAAGTGATTACACCATTAAGACCGATTTTGTAACCGAGTTCAATGAATTTTTTCGCGGTTTTATATCCTCCGACAAAGCTATGTACTATTCCCTTTTTCTCTACCGGATATTTTTTTAAAATTTCCAATAGGTCTGGATAAGCATCCCAGCAATGAAGCATAATCGGCTTATTAATCTCATTAGCTAATTGGATCGCTTTCAATAATACTTCTTGCTGTTGTTGTTTCAATTTTTCAACATCATCTCCTTCCTCAAAATGATGATAATCCAGACCAACCTCGCCAATAGCAACTACTTTTTCGTCTTTGGCAAGTTCTAAATATTTCTTATAATCAAATTCTTCACCACTGGTTTTAATTTCCGTTGCTTCCAGTTCACTGCTATCTTGATAAGATAAATTTTGTTTGCGCAGATGCAATGGGTGGATACCTATTACCGCCCAGACATTTTCAAATCGATGTGCCATTTCCACTGCTCGCACACTGGTAGAATATTGTGACCCGACATTAACCACTCCAACTCCTTTTTCAAGAGATCTCTTTATTACTTCATCAGCATCTTCTTTATATGCATTAAAGTTTACGTGTGCATGAGTGTCTATGTATTTCATAAAATTAATTTTAGTTTTTTTGCTATCAACCATTATTCATTCCATCTATTTATCTTTTTTCCGTGTCATCCTGAACTCGTTTCAGGATCAGGTTTAAAAATAGATAAAGCTTTAAAAATATTCACTGGTTAATCAAGCCAAAAAGATCATCCCAATTTTTATTAAATTGTTCAATCAAATTTATTTTCCACTGCCGGTGCCAATTCTTTAGTTGTTTTTCTCGATACAATGCCATGCTCACCTCGCCATAAGTCTCGTAGAAAACCAATTGTTTAACATCATGTCCCCTTGTAAACCCTTCTATTTCTCCATTGCGATGCTCATTCATTCTACGTACTAAATTATTTGTCATTCCTATATACAATGCACCTTGGGGTCTATTTGTTAAAATATAAACATAATAGCTCTTGCCCTCCATATTACTTTAGCCACATGATCCTGAAACGAGTTCAGGATGACACGGTTGGAATTTTAATAATTTTCTTGACAATTCAGTGTTTAAAAAATTTAACAATTTTCACCTACATTCAAACAGATGATTTAAAAAGGTTTTATAGTTTTATTTTAACATCCCCTTCCCTAATAATTTTTATCTCCAACTCAGTCAGATCAACTATTGTCGAGCCTTTTGATTTTTTTAATTTGCCTGCGTCTAAGATTAAATCTGGCTGGTGTTTTTGATTGGTAAAATATTTTATTATCTCTTCAACCGTATGACTAGCGGGCAGCCCGGACAAGTTTGCAGAGGTTGAAATGATCGGCTTGCCTAATTTTTTTACCAGTGTCTGGGCTATGAGATTAGGAGAAATCCTGGTGCCACCGGTTTTGCCTTCCAGAACTTTTTGCTTTTCTTTTCGAACTGGCATTATTATGGAAAGTGGACCAGGCCAATGTTCTTTGATTAATTTTTTTGCAGCTGAATTAATCTCTAAATATTCTTGTGCCATCTTGACGCTGGAAACTAAAAAAAGCAAAGCCTTATCTCGCGGTTTGCTTTTGATCTTGTAAATCTTGTTTACTGCCCTGCTATTTGTGGCATCACAGCCAAGCCCATAAAAAGTTTCAGTGGGGTAGACGATTACTTTTCCTTTCTTTAGGTTATTGATGACTTCTTCAATGATTTTATCATTTGCTGCCTGTATTTTTATTATTTTCATATTTTCAACCCTTACCCCAGTGTCTCCCTTTAAAAAGAAAACTGAAACTAAGCTTTTATCATACTACCGAGCATTTTGATTTTTTTAAGCAGCTCAGGCAAAAATGGTTTTAAAATTTCAACAAACTTCAATAGATATGGGACGACCTTGGAATTTAAAGATAACTTCCCGAGTAATGTACCGACAATCGGAAATCCCATAAAGATATAGAAAACAAAACCTAGCACAAAGCCGCCTAGCACTAGACCAAAAACTGCGCCAGCCAATCGATTGATGGTTTTTAGAAAAGGAATGATCGCCAAAAAATCGAATGCCTTATCAAGCATCAGAAAAGCGAATTTTACCAGACTACTGACCAAGATGAAGATTACCAGAAAAGTGATCAGCTTGCCTGCTGAATCATAACCGAAAAATAAATTCTTAAACCAGCCGGCAACCGTAACGTAATACATGCCAGCCACCCAGATTCCGATCAGCATTCCAAGCAAAGCTCCTATAGTCCGGATCAAGCCGAAAAACAATCCATAAGAAACGAAACCAGCGAGGATAATTATTAATCCGATGTCAAAAATTACCATTTTGTTTATTTTATATAATTAAATTCTTGGGAATAATGATTCGCTTTTTGAAATTTGTGTCTGACTGAATTGTTTGATTATTTTCTCTGCTACCATTGGCATGAACGGTAGAAGCAGATAACTTATATTTAAAATATTCTGCGCAATCGGAGCAAGAACTTTTTTGATTTCTTCTTTTTCCTCCAGCTTCCATGGCTTATGTTCACTTAACCATTCATCGCTTTCCGCAATTTTTCTCCAGATAATTTTCAATGCTTCATCTATATTGATCGCATTCATTTTTTCCAGAACCGTATCATATAATTCCTTGTCGCTATTTATTTTTAATTCTAATTCAATACTATTCTTTTCAAGCAGATTGGAAACACGTGCCACTAGATTGCCGAGGCCGTTGGCCAAGTCTGCATTATATTTTTCATCCAAGTATTTCCAAGTGATGTCGCCGTCATTGCCAAAAGTCGTAGCGCTCATCAATAGATAACGAGTTCCATCGACACCATATTTTTTTACCAAATCTTCCGGTGCAATGACATTGCCAAGTGACTTGCTCATTTTCTGTCCTTCTGAAAGAAAAAAACCATGAGTGAACAATTGCTTTTGAACAGGTAAACCAAGTGAAAGAAGCATGGCCGGCCAAATAGTCGCATGGACACGCAAAATATCTTTACCGATCAACTGAACATCCGCCGGCCAAAATTCAGGCAATTCTCCTTCTTCTCCTTTCCACCCCAAACCAGTCAGATAATTCAAAAAGGCATCAGCCCAAACATAAATCGTATGGTCTTTATCCCAAGGCACAGGGATGCCCCATTTAACTTTTTCCCGTGAAAAAGCGATATCTTTCAAGCCTTGTTGATTGTAAAAACTCAGCACTTCGTTTTTCTTTTCTACTGGATGAATCATCAATTCATCATCCTGAATTTTTTTAAGTAATTCGTCCTGGTACTTTGAAAGCTTAAACATATAAGCTTCCTCGCTCATCCATTGCGGCACAGTCTTGTGATCGGAACACTTGCCTTCTACCAAATCTTTTTCATTTTTAAATTGCTCACAGCCTTGGCAATATAAGCCTTCGTATTTAGCCTTGTAAATATCGCCTTTGGCGTACATTACCTCCATCGCCCTTTGCACAGATCTTTTATGATCAGTCTCTGTAGTACGGATAAAGCGATCATTGGAAATATTTAATTCTTTCCAGGCTATTTGAAAACTGTTTGCAACTTCATCCACAAATTTTTGCGGTTCCACGCCTGCTTCCCCTGCCTTCTCCGCAATCTTGGCGCCGTGCTCATCCGTACCGGTCAAAAAGAAAGTTTCTTCCCCGATCATCCGATGGAAGCGCGCCAAAACATCCGCTGCCACAGTAGTATAAGTATGTCCTAAATGCGGCTGCGCATTAACATAGTATATTGGAGTAGTAATATAAAATTTATTTTTCATGTTTCTTTTTTATCACCTCTCATTTAGAAGGAGGTGGGTTAAATACAATTTTTTATTTCCCAACAATCACAACAAACTCGCCTTTTTGGTCGTTCTCGTTTGATTTTATTTTTTCTATGATACTATCCAATTCTCCACGATAAACAGTCTCAAACATTTTTGATATTTCTCTGCAGACGACAACGGAAGTCAAGTGGATAGGTTTTTTTTCTTCTTTGAATTTTTTTCTTTTCTTCTTACTTGCAGACTCAAATTCTTCTGCCTCCGCAACCTCTCCTTCTTCTGGGCTCAAAACTCCAGAAGCTTCATTCAAAGCTTTTAACTCTTCCAAAAATTTGATGATGCGATGCTTGGATTCATAAACCACCACCGGGTATTCGCTTTGTAAAATCTTCTTTAAAAAAGTTTGGCGGCCTTTTTTATGAGGTGGAAATCCGAGAAAAAAGAATTTATCGGCAGAAATCCCGGAAATCGATAACGCGGCAGTAACCGCAGAAGCACCCGGTACCGATTCGATTTTAACATCTTCGCCGAATTCTTCAATCACTTTTTGCACGAGCATTCCACCAGGGTCAGAAATCCCAGGAGTGCCGGCATCAGTAACTAATGCCAAATTCTTACCTTCTGCCAACAAGCTGATTATATATTCTACCTTCTGTAAATTTGAATGTTGATGGTATGAAATAAGCGGAGTATTGATATTGTAATGATTCAATAGGTTCTTAGTGACCCGAGTATCTTCGCATAAAACAAAATCGACCTCACCGAGAATGCGCATTGCCCGCATAGTGAGATCTTCCAGGTTACCGATAGGAGTGGCGACGATATACAAAGTAGACATAAATTAATTCCAACCCTCAGTCATCCCGAATCCCTTCAGGGTGAGGGATCTCGGAGTGAGGTAAAAAACAAAATTATAAATTTTAATTTAAAAAATATCAAAATTTAAATTATTCAAACAACTTTTACTTTTAATATTATGTATGCTTCTATCCGAGATCCCTCCTCGTCTGCTGACTCGTTCGGGATGACATAAAAAAACAATTGACGCTATAATTTTACTGATTGATATCTTCCTTTCTTTCCTTGACATACTTGGTCCATTCTTCAGCTATTTCCACAAAAATCTTGAATGGCGCTTCAATGATGAAATCTAAAATAAATACCAAGACATTCAATCGTGAGAATTTTTGTGATAACCATTTACCGACTGCGATTATCGGAATATAGAAAAAATCGATTATAAACACGATGAAATTCTCTTTCGGCTCGATGACAAAGAGTTCACGGACTCTTTTTCTGATACGAATACTGAAAAAGCTGATCAATGCCAAGAAAAACAAGAATATTACTATGCTGATAATGTTAAAGTTCAACTGATTGAGGGCCCAGACGACGAACCCGAAGGAAAGGAAAAAGGTGATCGTGTAAACCGTGTTGAAAAAAATAGTCTTAGCCTTACTGCGTTTGGCCGGCGGACGAAGAGTGATCGGTTCTTTACGTGCTTTTTCAACAAAAGTGATCTCTTCGATCCCTTCGATAATTTTTGCCGTATTTGCATCGCCCGGTAATTTTGTAAACAGGATTATAAGGAAAAGCAATAAAGGAGGGAATGAAACGTTGATAGCTAGGGATAAATTATTTATCGTTTCCCCGAGCAGATTTGCAATCGGAATTTCCAAGATCAGGATCAAGATCATTTTGGTGATGAACAAATACAGGATACTGCGAATGGCAGCCCGCCAAAGTTTTGCCCTGGTGGTTTTATACCGTTTATTGCAAACCATCTTGATATTTCTTGGAAAAGCTTTCGGGTCTTTTCTAAAATCTTCATAGGTAGCCGCAGGATCCTTGGCGATCACCTCAGTCAAAATGCTGAAATAAACAGTGTAGCGGTTGATGATCTTGTTCAGTTGCCCACTGATCGGATGATTGATCTGGAAATTGATTGCATTGTTTATCTCGATTATGTTTTTTGCGACTTGCCCCGCCTCTTCATCCCCGGCTTCATGCCAATTGCTGATAAAGTATTTGAAAAGAATCAAGCTGACCATCGCGCGGTCGGCTTTGAAATAGTTTCGATGGATGCCGATATAAATCTGTATCTCCCTATCTTTGGCATAAGGAGACCCATCAGGAAGTTTGATGGCTTTTGATAAAGAATCATATAAATTTGCGACAATCACCTGGTTAATCTTGTTGCGACCCAGTCTTTCTTCGATATCACATGCAGCCAAAGAGATGATCCAATTTACTATCTCTTTCTTGTTTTCATAACTATCAGGTATGCTGGCTTGGCAATATTTTTTCAATTTGAAATATTTATTGATCACCGCACCTATTTCTCCGATTTTTGATTCTAATATCTGATTGTTTGGCAAATAGCCGGCACGGATCAACTCAATCAATAAATGTCTGGCAATTTCAGTGCCATCCTTTGACATTTCTATGTTGATCTGGCGTTTGAGAATTCTATCAATCGCGTTTTTATGCAGAAGATGTTCCTCGGTATCATCTACCGTATTACGTATTTTTTCGTAATAAAAAGCGAACTTGGAAATAACATCCGAAACCCTGATTCTTGGTTCATCATCTAATATCGGCCCTTTATGCTGTTCAGCATAAATAGTCTGAAAAAGCTTTTTAGCATCTTCATTCGGAGTAAATCTGGCAGTTTCTTTTTGGCTTAGATTAGGGTTAATCATAAAATAAATAATTCTTCTGTTATTTTTCTTACAGAAAAAATAGCCTTTGAGGCATTATTAATATAAATTATAGCATAATTTTAAGCTAAAATCAATAAAAAAAGCGGGGGTAATTCCCGCTTACTGCACTTGTGTTTTGCCGAGCAACACCAGAGATTGTGGCATGCCACTCTGGCATGTTGTAACACATTGCAGGATATGGTCTGGGTTTATTGATCCAGGGCAAAGACACAAAATTCCGAAGTCTTCACAGCCGATTGCAACAGTCTCTTCTTGATTTAGAATTTCCATAATTCCCCCTGTTCATTTTTGAAAAGGCCGAAAGTAAAAAAAATAGATTAGCCTTGTGAGCTAATCTATTTTCATTGAATTTAAAATATAATTTTTCATTTCCTCTGACCACTTCCCCTTCCACTCTTTCGGTAAATCATTCCAAAATTTTAAAGCATAGACCTTGTCGTCCGTCTCCCCTTTCTTTTCAAAACCTGGCTCTTCTTTATACTTATCTTTATCGTACACCCTTATTACCAATGGTTTAGCGTAATCAGGGACCTCCTGTTTGTATGACTTATCTGTGGTTGGGACAAATATCTCTATATCTTTATAGCCATCCCCCTGCTTGCTCTGGGTCTGAAAATATTGGAATTCTGCCGGTAAACTCAAAGTAAAGCCTAGATTCTCGTTACTGTAATTATAAACTCCATTTTGTACGACATCCATCGGCTTTGGCGCTCTAAAAACCCAAAAAAGACCAATTATTAAAAATAGGGCCAAAACTCCGCTAATAATATAAATCAATTTTTTGTTCATAGCTGTGTTAATTCTTTAATTATTCTTTTTCTATAATAAAGGTGAAAATTGAATTTGTAAAGTCCCCTCTAATCTGCCAGCCTAAATTTTAAAGAATTTTTCAATGTCTTTCTTCACACTGAAAAATTTATAAGCCAGATAAAAAAACATATAGGCTACCAAAATGATGAAGGTGCCAAGCGCTAAACGGACCATAATGTCTGGCCCCCAAACAATTATTACGCCCAACAGTAACAGCATGATACCGGTTGAGGTTAAAGTACAGATAACGCCATTAAATTTGTTCTTAATTTGTTTCGCAAAATTGATCATAGATTTATTTTTAATTATTTGTTTAATATATAATACCATTTTATTAAAAAAATTACCAAGAATATCTTTGAGATTAAAACGAACCTCACCCCAGCCCTCTCCTTCTAAAGGAGAGGGAGTAAAAAAAATACCGCGGGCAAGCCGCGGTATTTAATTCGTAATTGTTAATTGATAATTGACTTACACCCACGTCACGCTTGCCACATTATCGCCACCTTCTTTCAACCTCATCAAACGGACTCCCTGAGTATCACGGCCGAGCAATGGCACGGTCTTGAAAGGCAGCCTGATAACTTGGCCTTTTTCTGAAATTACTACTAAGTCCTTTTCATGCATCAACTCCTCGTTCAAGACATAAGCACTGACTAATTTCCCGGTTTTATCAGTTATCTTTGCCGTGATAATTCCAGAGCCGCCGCGGCCTTGCAATTTGAATAAGTTCAAAGCCGTTCTTTTACCGAAACCGTTTTCCATTATTGTTAACACCTGGTATTTTTTCATTTTCTCTTTATCAGTGCTTATTACGCCCATACCCACAACCGCATCTGCTTTTTTCAATCTGATGCCAAAGACTCCGGCCGCACCGCGACCCATATCTCGAACGTCAGTTTCGCTGAAACGGATGGCCTGTCCATTGGCAGTAATCAATTGGATATGATCATTGCCCGAAGTCGGCTTAGCCCAGATCAGTTTATCATCTTCTTTGATCTTAATCGCAATCAGACCGCTGCGGCGGACATTATCAAAGGCATTGATCTCAACTTTTTTCACCAATCCTTTTTCGGTTGCAAAGAATAGGTATTTGCGATTGCCCAAACGATCCAGCGGCAGAACAGAAGTCACTTTTTCATCTCCAGATAACTGCAAGAAGTTTACGATGGCATTCCCCTTGGCAGTTCTTGACGCGACCGGAATATCATAACCTTTCAATTGAAATACTCTACCCTTGGTAGTGAAAAATAATACATCGGAATGCGTCATGATAGTAAACATGAATTCAACCATATCTTCCTCTTTTGTAGTAAGGCCGATTACCCCTTTGCCGCCTCTTCCTTGCACATGGAAAGTTTCAGGCGGAACACGCTTGATGTAACCATCTCTAGTCATTACCACCACCGCCTCTTCATTCGGAACCAAATCTTCTACTGAAAATTCTCCTACCGGTGAAGCAACTACCTTTGTTCTGCGCTCATCCCCGAACTTTTCCAGTAATTTATCGATTTCTTCTTTAATGATCGAACGGATTTTTGCTTGAGATTTCAATATTGCTTCAAGCTCTTTGATCAACTTCAAGATTTCTTTCAGCTCATTTTCTATTTTAAGTCTTTCCAGGTTAGCCAAGTTGGCTAATCTCATTTCCAAAATCGCAGTTGCCTGGCGTTCAGACAATTTAAATTTCTTGATCAAATTAACTTTTGCTACTTCTCTGTCTTTTGATTCCTTGATCGTTTTGATGACTGCATCAATATTATGCAAAGCGATCATCAAACCTTCCAAAATATGGGCACGATCTTTGGCCTTATCTAATTCATACTGTGTTCGACGTCTGACTACCACTTCTCTATGCTTGATATATTCTTCTAAAACCATCTTCAAGGTCAAAACCCTCGGCTGGATTCCATCAATCAAGGCAAGCATGTTAACGTGAAAGGTCTCTTGTAGCTGAGTCATCTTGTACAAAGCGTTCAGAATTTTTTTCGGATATGCTTCTTTTTTTAGATCTACCACGACACGAACACCTTCTCGATCAGATTCATCTCGAAGGTCTTTGATGCCTTCAAGTTTTTTTAATTTAACCAGGTCGGCGATTTTTTCAACTAAGTTTGCCTTGTTAACTTGATAAGGTATTTCAGTAATAACAATCTGGAACATACCAGTTTTTGTCTCTACGATTTCTGCCTTGCCTCGCATCACTATACCGCCTCTACCAGTAGCATAAGCCTGTAAAATATCTTGTTTGTTATAAATGATGCCACCAGTTGGAAAATCCGGACCGGTAATGAATTGCATTAATTCTTCAACAGTCGCTTCAGGATTATCAATCAGGTGCTTTACACCATTGATCAGCTCAGTTAAATTTTGCGGAGGGATGTTGGTTGCCATACCTACGGCAATACCCATCGTTCCATTCATTAACAAGTTCGGCAGTTTGGCTGGTAAAACTCTCGGCTCTTTGTGTGAGCCGTCAAAGTTGGGAATGAAGTCAACCGTATCTTTATCTATATCAAAAAGCATTTCTTCGGCGATTGCTGATAATTTTGCTTCGGTATAACGCATAGCAGCCGCACTATCACCGTCCATTGAACCGAAGTTACCTTGACCGCGTACCAATTGATAACGTAAAGAAAAATCTTGCGCCATTCTGACCATTGAGTCATAAACAGCGGTATCGCCATGAGGATGATATTTACCCAAAACTTCACCGACTACAGTCGCAGATTTTCTGAATTTAACATTGGCGCGCAAGCCGATATTCCACATCGCATAAAGGATGCGTCGATGTACTGGCTTGAGGCCATCTCTTACGTCCGGCAAAGCACGAGAAACGATAACGCTCATCGCATAGTCCAGATAAGATTTACGCATCTCGTCTACGATCGGCTGCGGCTCCACCATGCCCCATTCTGTCATTGCTTTGTCAGGAATTGTTTGGTTAACCACGCTCTCAGAAGCTGTTTCCAGGCTTTCATCCTTAGCTTCAGTTTCCTCAATCGCTTTTTCTTTCTTTGGTTTTTTTATCTCTTCCGGCTTTTTATTCGCCGAAGCTTTATCTGTCTTTTTTGGCATATGTCAGAATTAATAATTTATTTTATAAATTTTCTCCTATTTAATCCAACAGGAAGAATGTCGCCACATAGTGACTTTGGGGGAATATATATAATATTTAAAACACTATTGCAAAAATTAATTTACGGGCAACATATTCTTATTACTGCTGCTACCCAATCTATTTTCCAATTCTTTCAATTGCATCTTTAGCTGATTTATTTCTTCTGATGTGACTACAGGCTCTGATGAAGTTGAGCTATTCGCTGTATCGGGAAGAACTGTGGAGGGTGCTGTATTAGTGCTAGGAGCAATTTCCGAAGAAGAAGCAGTCTTCAAGCCATCATATTCATTCAAATTCTTATTTATCTCTTCCATTGTCTTGTTAAAATTTTCTGTAATATCTTCAATATTTAATTGGCTCTTCGCTTCGGAGATCGGCTGTCTTTTAAACACCAGGCTGATATTGAACAGCCAAAAACCAAAAATCAAAATCATGAAAAAAGTTACACCCGACCACATGATAATTTTTTTATCATGATCGATTTTAACATAATCCATCGCTCTTTTTTTCTCGACAGCCTCCTCAGAGATTACCCAGCCCTTTACGTCTTCTGGTAATTTTTCCATTTCCAGCTCTTCTTGCTCTTGATTGATAGATTCTTCAACATAGTCCTTTTTTATCATATGTTTTTTTATTGAACTATCCTTTTTTTTCGATTCAGCTGGCTGATTCTTTTTGACTGGTTCTTTTTTGATTGGTTTTTTTGAATTAACTGCAGCGACCTTCACGTTAATCTCCGTGCGCTTTGTTTTTTTGACTTCGTTATTCTTTTTATTTTCAATTTTTTTCCCCCTTTGCATAAAAATAATTTTCAATTCTAATTTTCAATTGAAATTTAATAGTTTTTATAAAAATTATACTCGTTTAGCAATTCAATATTACCAGCTCCATCTCATCCTGTGGCAGATCTCTTTTGCTAATTTTTAGTTTTTCTTCAGTTCGCGGTTTAACACCCAGTTCCTTGATAAATTTTTCTACTCCATCAATATCCTCTTTAAGGCCATCTACTTTGTAATGCATCGGGATTACTATTCTTGGTTCTATTTGACTTACTACCTCAACTGCTTTTTTTGCATCGATAGTATACTTTCCACCTACCGGAATCAATAGTATGTCAACTCCTGCCAAGACTTCTAATTGTTTAGAATTTAGCGTGTGACCCAAATCTCCCAGATGCACTATTGTGATATCGTCCATGTCTATGCGGTAAGCCACCACGTTCCCTCTCTCCTTGCCTTCCTTGTCATCATGGAAAACTTCAACCCCCTCGATTGCAACATCTTTAATCTCGTACTCACCTGGAGCGTCTATGGTGTATGGATTGCCTTTTACTGATTCTAAATTGTTATGGTCTTTATGCCCATGAGAAACTGTCAAAATATTTGCCTCCATCTTGGGCATGCGTAAACCGATTGAATTATCAAAAGGATCAGTAATCAAGGTAACAGCATCAGAGCCTGCTTTGTCTTGCATTTTAAAACACGATTGTCCCAACCAAGTAATATACATAATAATTAGATAAAAAGATTAAAGCTGTCCGACTGCCTTGGCTAGCGGACAAAATTACTGTTTTATAAATGCCTAAAATTAGCTATAAAATAAATAGAGAATATTTACTAAAAATGGCTTAATTTAAACAAATAATACTATCTCCATTGTACCGGAAATAGCATTATTAATCAAGAGGAATAAGCTGATTTTGCCCTAGTTTGTTAATTATAAAGTGGCACTACTGAAGTCAAAGTTTTTTATGAAATTTTTTATTTTAGCAAGGTTTTCGTTGTTTATTTCCATGATTGGTTCTCCATTTTTCATGCCCTTCCTAGTGATATCATCCACGTGAAAATGATTCATTCCCGGTCCCACTACGCCAATCTTGCCGTCCTTAATAACAATATCTAGTTTACCTCTGCCATCGAAAGAAAAACCTTTCAAAATTGCCGAACCATTTGGCATCAACTCAACCGAGCCAGAGGTATTATCTTTGAAACCTAGAATTGTCTTAAAACTTTCCTTGCCCTGAGAACCATCGCTATGAAATATTTTTAGATACTCAATCTGTTGCTGGCTGGTAAAAGCTTGAGGAATGGTTTTATAGTGATCAATGAATTTATCCATGTCGGATCCGGAAATAATATTGAACCCCGTCTTTTTCTCATACTCATTAAAAGTATTGATAAAATTCATCGCTCTGGCAGATTCAATTTTCCCCAAATAGTCATTAGAAGCTGGCGTAAGTGTTTTAATATGTTTTTCAAAAAACTCCGCAGCCAAACTACGGTCCTCTGGCGTCAGCTCAACTTGCTTGCCTTTAAATATTTTATCTAATTCGAAATTTATTGCATCTGCTGACAAATCTTGAACTGAATCTGTGGATTCATCTTCTTTTCTAATTTTTTTAAATTTTGATCTATTTTTTCTAAACATAAATTAGTTTATCTAGAAAATAATTTATCAAAATCTTCATCATCCAGATTTCTGATGATTTTCTTTTCAGGTTGTTTTTTTTCTTTTTTGTCTTCACTGTAAACTTCATCCAATTCTGCTTTTTCCTCCTTCGCCAAAGCTTCGGGGAACGAGTCTTTAACTTTTTCTGAATCTGTCTGCTTTGAACCAGTAGAACCTTTTGAAGAATCATATATGTCTTCCAGTAAATCATCTTCAGCTTCGATGTATTCTTCGGCTTCATCCTCCTGCGCTAAAACTTCGGAGGACGAGTCCTCTTCTTCGTCTGTTGCGTTCTCATCGTCTTCTGATTCCTCGCCTTCCTCGCCGAGGTAACTATCTGGTGCTACTGCTTCATCGCGATTATGCACGCTGACGCCGCTTACGCCTTGGTCGACTATTGCTTCATATTGCTCACGGCTGATCATAATTTCCCTTGGCTTTGATCCATTGGCAGGACCAACTACGCCTACTTCTTCCAACATATCGATTAGCTTAGCAGCTCTGGCATAGCCGATACTCATTCTTCTTTGCAGATAAGATGTTGAGGCTTTGCCTGAATTGATTATTATTTCTTTTGCCTCTTCCAGAAGCTCATCGCCGCCATCACCACCGCCGCTACTGTCTAAACCATGGCCGCCCATGCCGGTAACTTTTTGTCGCTCGGTAATGCCCTCGATATAATTCGGCTCGCCTGCCTTTTCCTTGATATAGCCAAGAATATTTTTTATTTCTCGATCACTTAAAAATGCGCCTTGGATTCTTTTCGGTTTCGGCAATTCAGCAGTGGTGAATAACATATCTCCCTTGCCCAAAAGTTTTTCCGCGCCCATGGTGTCTAAGATAGTTTTAGAATCTACGCCGGAATTTACAGAAAAAGCGACCCGAGCAGGCATATTGGCCTTGATCAAGCCAGTGATAATATCAACGCTAGGTCTCTGGGTAGCTAGGATCAAATGGATGCCGACGGCACGAGCCATCTGCAAAAGGCGAATCAAGCTGCCTTCAATATCTTTACGCGCCAACAACATCAGGTCTGCTAGTTCGTCAATCACAAAAATGATATAGGGCATCTTTTCTTTGGCCACTTCATTATAATCTTTGATATTGCGTTTACGTTTTTCTTTCAATACATCGAATCTCCTATCCATTTCATTTAAACACCATTTGAGCGCATTGATAGTTTTGGGCACATCTGTGATAACCGGAGTCAACAGATGAGGGATATCATTATAGCCGGTCAATTCGACGCGTTTTGGATCCACCATGATAAAGCGCAGATCGTCGGGATTGTTTTGGTAAAGCAGACCGATGATCATAGCATTAAGACAAACCGATTTTCCAGAATTAGTGGCACCAGCCACCAGAAGATGAGGCATTCTGGTCAGGTCATACATCCAAGAACGACCGCTTACATCTTTGCCTAGAGCCAACATCAGATCGCTTTTGCGATTTTTAAAATCATCAGAAGCAAGTATTTCTCGCAAACCGACCATAGCAGCTGTTTGATTTGGTACTTCCACGCCAACCAAAGACTTGCCCGGGATCGGGGCCTCGATACGGATAGACTGGGCGGCCAAAGCCAGTGCTAAATTGTTATTCAGGGTAGTGATTTTAGAAAGCTTGATACCGTCTGCCGGCTTGAAAGTATACTGGGTGACGGTCGGCCCGATGGCTACCTCACCCATTTCTGAAGGAATACCGAAATTTTCCAGAGTCCGTCTAATTATTTCTATATTATTTTTTATATCCCCACTGGTAGGCTTGCCTCCTTTGATAGTTAGTAAATCCAAAGGTAAGTCAATCACCAAGTTGCTCGGTTTCCACTCCTTTTCTTTAACAGGTTGTGGCTTTATTTTCTCTTTGATAGTCTTGATGAAAGCTGGCTCATCTTTAATCGGCTCAACGCTAAAACTATTCTCTTCCGCATCCACCTCTTCTTCCTCCTCTTCTTTTACATCTTCATAGGAATCATCCTGCTGTTGAGCTGAAGTTTCTGTTCGAGAAAATAATTTGATCAAAATAAAATTAAAAGGATAAAAAATCTTAGCTAACACACTCTCTCTGCCAAACAAAGCAGAGATAGGTTTATTAAACATCAACATCAACGAAACGACTAGCAGGCCGAACAAGACGATCAAGGCAGCATAAAAACCCATCAACTTGATGGATACGGACGCGAGCAATAAACCCATATAACCGCCTCCTTGCCCAAGCTCGATCACCTCTTGCCAGCGAGCCTGATCAATTGAAAGATGGAATATTGCATGGATTGATAAAACGAATAAGAAAATTCCCAGATAAGTGGCACCCTTTACCCCTCTTTTTTCTTTGTGATAAAGCAAATAGCCGATTGCCAAAAAAATTACTGGGAAAAACCATCTTCCCCAGCCGAATAGCAAGGTCAGGAGCTGATTGATATATCCCCCCAAAACTCCGGATAAATTAAAAAGGCTCAAGAGACTTACTGCACCGAAAGCCAATACTGCTACTACAAAGATTCCGCGCTTGATTTCCGGGTCGATATCGAATTTAGGGATAGACACATAATCGAGCGGAGTTTTTACCTGATATTTCTTATATTTTTTTCTTGCCATAGAGTAGATGGGAAATATTATACCGCCTGAGCTTGTTTCTCAGAGGAGTTGTGAATTATAAGCATAGCTTAGTATATTTTATCATACTTTAAAGACAATAAAAAGCTTTTAATCTCATTGCCTTTAAACAAAAAACACGTTGGCAATTAAGCCAACGTGTTAAATTTTATTTGTTTTGAGTCTATTTCAATCCCATCTTTTTCTGTCTGCGGTCCTCATTTTCATCCAAAATCATTTTTCTGATCCTGATATTAACTGGCGTGATTTCTACCAGTTCGTCATCGCCGATATATTCCAATGCATCTTCCAAGCCCATTTCTTTAGGCGCATTAAAATGCTCTGCTGGACCATCACCCTTAGAGCGCATGTTGGACAATTCTTTAGTTTTACAAACATTTACTCTTAAATCAGTCGCTCGAGAATGTTGGCCGATAACTTGCCCTTTATAAACCTGGATGGCCGGTCCGATAAAAAGCACACCGCGATCCTGGACATTGGTCAAGCCGTACAGATTTGAAACGCCTGTTTCATGTACCACTAATGATCCTTGATCACGATCACGCCAGTTACCTGGATCTTCATCAAATTTTTCAAAAATCGTATTCATGATTCCCAGTCCTCTAGTATCAATCAAAAATTCACTGCGATATCCGAATAGGCCCCGGGTCGGGATAACAAATTCAAGAAACGCAGTGCCATTCTCCACTCTCATTTCCTGCATCTGGCCATTACGGCTGCCTAATTTTTGAATGACAATACCGGAAATCAATTCTGGTACTTCCACAAAAATCCTTTCAAATGGAACTAATTTTTTGCCGTTTTCTTCCTTAACAATTACCTGGGGGCGAGATACTTGCAATTCGTAACCTTCACGTCTCATTCTTTCGATCAAAATTGCCAAGTGCAGTTCTCCGCGTCCAGAAACTGTCCAGCTAGTACCTTCAGCATTCGCAACCCGCAAAGCCATGTCTGTCTCTAATTCCTTTAACAACCTTTCTTGTATCTGACGAGAAGTAGAAAATTTTCCTTCTTTGCCGGCAAATGGCGAATCATTAATACTGAAAGTCATTTTGACCGTGGGCTCTTCTATTTTTAACAACGGCATAGCAATCGGATTTTCAACGTCTGCAATAGTTTCACCGATCGTCACATCAGCGATGCCGGACAACGCCACGATATCGCCTGCAAAAGCTTCTGTGGCTTCATATTTATCCAAGCCGGCAAAACTCATCAAAGAAACGATTCGACTTTTTTTCATCTGGCCGGTTCGATTGATATGCATCACTTCTTGTCCTGCCTTGATCGTACCATTATAGATACGACCGATGGCTATCCTGCCCTTAAAATTATCTGCGCCGATGGTCGAGACCAACATCTGCAAAGGTTTATTCACGTCAACTTTCGGTTCTGGGATATATTTTTCTATCGCCTCAAATATCGGGAAAATATCTTTCATCGTATCGATATCTGGCTCCATGCCTGCTTTTCCATTTTTAGCAGAGGCATAAACCACTGGAAATTCAGCCGATTCATCATCTGCTCCCAGCTCGATAAATAGATCAAAAGTCTTATTCAAAACATACTGCGGACGAGCATCCGGTTTGTCTATTTTATTTATAACTACAATGATCTTGTGCTTCATTTCCAACGCTTTTTTTAATACGAAGCGAGTTTGTGGCATCGGCCCTTCCTTGGCATCCACCAACAGAAGACAGCCATCCGCCATGGTTAAAACACGTTCAACTTCTCCACCGAAATCCGCGTGACCCGGCGTATCAATAATATTAACCTTGGCATCACCCCAAATTACCGAAGCATTTTTAGAGAAGATGGTAATCCCTCTTTCCTTTTCCAATTCATTGTTATCCATGATCAAATCTGTGCTTTGGTTTTCTTTACTTAAAGTAGTTTTTGATTGGCGCAATAAAGCATCCACCAGCGTAGTCTTGCCGTGGTCAACGTGAGCGATGATTGCAACGTTTCTGATGTTCATTTATTTAAAATTAGTTTAATTATTATTTTGACGCTTTATTATGTTCTAAATGTTACTGGTAAAGCGATAACTAAAAAAACTGCCAAGGTGGCAGAAGAATCATTCTTTCCAATGGTAATACTATAATTTAAAAATAGCTTTATGTCAAGATTAACTACTATTGCCCCGTTTTCGTGCTCGCCGAAACATTTTCATGGCCAGGTAAACTAATAATGACAGCTTTTTTTATTTTATTTGAAATTATAAAAAAATCCAAAACCATTACCATAAGAATGGCTAAAATTATAACTGGAACTACTCTAAAAACATGGGAAGCCTTAATGGTTCCGATTTTTTTAATCATCATAGAAACTGTTGTTGGCTCTGACCGATAGTCCGAGCAAAAGCCAAAAAATTAAAATTCCAAAATGTAAACTCCATAACCAATGATCGAATAACATAAAAAATGAAATAGTTGCAATTAACGCCAGGTTAAATTTATTATTAGTCTTTAAACTATTCGTCACGACGCTAACTAATATCCCGATAAATAATAGAAAGCCTAAAATTCCCGTTTCCGCCCAGATCAACAAAAACACATTGTGCACTGGCTGATAGTACCAGCTTTGCTCATCGGGTTCATTCCCCTTGACTGCCAAGCCATAGTTCCCCAGGCCCGCACCCCCCCAGGGCGATTCCTTGATTATTTTCCAAGCCTCATTGCTAGAGGAAACACGTTCTACAATCGACCTCTGCTCTAGTCTAGAATAAATGTTGAAGCGAGCAATGGCCAAGTCATGATAGACAGACCATAAAGGCAAAAAGGAGATTATCATAACCCCTATCCCTCCAAATATCACTTTTAATCCTTTCCAATTCTTATCTTTTACAAGAAAAATTACAAAGCCAAACAATCCTAAAACCAGGCCAAGCCATGCTGTTCGACTAAAAGAAAAGAACAAGGCAGCAGAAAAAATTATGAAATAGAAATACAACAATAAGTTTATCAAATTTATCTTTTTTACTTGCCTTTCCTTCTCATGTCTTTCTAATAGAATTTTAAATAAAATTATAATCCCTATTGCCATCATTCCTCCTAACATATTCGGGTGATCAAAAGAACCATAAGCACGCAGCCAACGTTCCGGCAAACTACCATATTTATAAATTTCAACAACGGAGGTACCTAATGTAGCTGCCTGGTGAGAGGCCAAGCCGAGCCACTTATTGGCAAAAGTATCCTGAGAGATGAATTGCCAAATAGCCAGCAAAGCAGACGAAGCAAGTCCAGAAGTTAAATAGAAAATCAATCTATTTTTCTTATAATCAAAATCAACAATCAGATAAAATAACCCTAGTGCAAAAAAAAGACGACTGGTGATAAAAAATGCCAACCATCTATCTCCGGAAAAAACAATTGAAGCTAAGCTTATGGCAAATAATCCCCAAATTGAATATGAAAGCAGGTCTTTGTTTTTGCCTAAAGAAATATGCCTGAATCTTGTATGATAAATTTTTAAAAAAATCCACAAAAATAAAATCACGAGCAATATTACATCCACCGCGTAAAGAGACATAGTGCCATATTCCCAATACGCATGGTTGATTTCTACCGACTTAATGATCCAGCGGGTCTGCCATGGCAATAGAAAAGCAAACAGGTACAATCCATACTCGATAATTTTTTTCATATTTTACCGTTAGTATTATTTAAGGCATTATGGAAGATTGCTTTGTATCTGTCATTATATTCTTGCCTTTTGTCATTGCTATGCAGCTTCAGCAGTTGATCATTGATTACGACTCTGGTATCCAGATTCATTTTTTCTTTCAGCTCTTTAGCCATCAATGAGTGTTGTAAATTTTTGCAACCAGACTCAAGCCAACCCAGGCAGAAATCTACTACTTTATAATATAGTTTGCCTGTAGCAGCGGTTTTTTTAGTGAAAGATAAGATCGGTTGCCAATTCGGTAAATACTTTTTCCGCCATTCGTTAGCTTGATTAAATCTATCGTAAGTATCATAGGGATCATAGATAGGGTTCAAGCCGCAAAGCCAATTTATAAACACTCTGTCAATCTTAGTTTCACTTGCCGGCAATACCAAGTTCGACAAATCCATTTTTTCTTCGCTCATGTAAAAACTCAGGCAGATCTTATTTTTTTTGTCATTACTTTTCGGGCGAAGTCCCAAGAACTTAGTGACTAAGACACAGAAGAATCTCACCAGCCAAATGCGATGCTTTGCAGTGATGATGAATAAATCAATATCACCCTCTTCTTTTAAATTTTGACTGCCATAAGAGTTTACGACACCGATAAATTTTATCCAAGGGATGAATCTGAAAATTTTGGAAATAAAAACTGCGCGATTTAATTTTTTGTCAGCAAAATTGTATCTTGCCTTCCTAATGCTGATCAGCTCATCGCGACCTGCTAAAAAATAAAAGCTTTCTTTCTGCTGTAGTAGTCTTTTCATCTCTGTGCTTTCTAATGTCTCGATGATCTTATCCACTTCTGTGCGCTCCCCGCTGCCATTTTCATCAAAAAGAAATTTCCAGATCTCCCAGCTGGTTAATGGATAATCAAACATATCAAAGAAGGCAACGGTTTTTATGATTGCCTCTTCAATACTCGAATCGTTTTTTTCTTGATTAAATGAGTTTTCCATTTGTCTCGGTTGTTAAACATTAAAACCGATAAATTTTAGATACCGAGAATATTATTCTTACTCTTCTAGTCTAGGCCTGTCCAGAATCAGCGCTTCTATTTTTGATTCACTGCCAGCAATCTTCACCACATCCTTGTCTATTTTTTTGAATTCTTTGTAGGCGTTATTGAAATGATTTACGCTGGTTCCCAGACTGCCACCCAGTTTTTTCATAAAATCATCATAGCTTAGAATGTGTTTGCCCAGCTTCTCCACATTGATCTTGATCTCTTTGGCACTCTCTTCAATCTGCATCGCCCTTAAGCCTTGCAGTACTGTCTGTAAATAAGCTAAAAAGGAAGTTGGCGAAACAATAATCACATGCTTCTCTTTGAAAGCATATTCGATCAAATCACGAGTATTAACCTGAACTGTTCCCACCTTGTTGACTAGCAAATCATAATATATCGCTTCCGAGGGAATAAACATGAAAGCAAAGTCCATTGTCTTTTCTGCAGGCTTAACATATTTGGAGGTTTCGTCTATTCTATTTTTCAAGTCCTGCTTAAATTGCTTCTCATATTTCTCTTTTGTTTCAAGGTCCTTGGAATTAAGTATTTTTTCATAATTCTCCAAAGAAAATTTAGAATCAATCGGAATTATCTTTTCTTTAACAAAAACAACCGCATCAACGATTGTGCCATCTTTGAAAGGATATTGCATCTGATATGAATTGGGCGGTAATACATTTTTTAAAGTTTCTTCCAAAAAGTATTCACCCAATACTCCTCGCTGTTTCGGATTCTTTAAAATATCTTGCAAATTTTGCAATTGAGCCGAAAAATTAACCACCTGCTTATTGGTTTCATCTAGTTTGGTAAGTTTTTCTGTAACTTCGGCAATCAGTTTTGCAGATTGCCCGGTAATGCCTTGGATTATTTTGGTTGTATGCCCAAACTGCTCCTGATGTGCCTGATGTGTTTCACTCAATTTTCTATCCATTACCAGGCGTAAATCGCTATTTTGCTCCGAGAGATGCGACAAGCGTTCCATTAGGGCGCCGATTTTTTCCGAATCAGTAGCCGACTCTTTTTTGCGCAACAAAAGGCTGATAATCGCCAGCAGGCCTAGAATTAGCAGAAATAAGAAAAACCCTATGATATTATTGGACATATTATGCTTTAAAGTTATTTCTTTCAGTTTACCAATCCATCGCTAATTAATCAAATAAAGTGTTCTTGACAAGTTTGTCTATTCTTATTCTAGGCATAAATTTTTTACTGCTAACATTACAACAATAACATTAGAGTTTTAATAAAAGCTTCATAACAACGTATTAGTATATTATCGGGGAGCAATTAATTTACTAATTGAAACAAGCGTATGAAAAAAATCATTTACTTCGTACTTTTAATTTCATTGCTTATAGGCTCCATCGGTTTAAATTTTGCCTTGGCCGGCTCAAGCAATGGTTTAAAAGTGAACGAGCAGAAAGGCAAGATAAAATTTATTCAACAACAACGCCAACAAGATAACGAAATAAAAATAGAAATGAAAGCGCAAAATAATTCGAATCAAAATGGAACTGCCACTATTACTCAAGAAGGAAATCAAGTGAGAGTAAAAATCGAACTGGACCAGGCTCCAAACACTTCACAGCCGGCACATATCCATACCGGCTCATGTCCTGATCCTGGAGATATAGTTTATTCCTTGAATGACGTAGTCAACGGCAGATCCGAGACTGTAGTAAACGTTTCCTTGGAGGATCTGATGAAACAACTGCCATTAGCAGTAAACGTGCACAAATCCGCCAATGAAGAGAATGTATATGTTTCTTGCGGGGACATAAAAAATAAAACTAACCAAATAAATAAAAGCAGATGTTATGACCAGGACGAGAGCATGAAAGTTTGGAAACAAACAATCGGAACATCAACTTTGGTAATGATAAAATCTCAAATAGAGATCGACACAGCAACCACCTCTCCGGACGAGATTGCCAACCTGATCTTAACAGAGCTTAAAGCAAACAGAGAAACGATCGGTGAAAGCTTGAATCAACAGGAAAATGAAAAATATTTTGATGAGAATGAGATGATGATGGATCCAGGCTGTGCCCAAGATTTCTTCAAAATAATCATCAAGACCATGGATGACACCACGGTTGCTAAAGTAATGATGAGATTCATGGTAAACAGCACAGATAACCAAACCGTAGAAAATGAAATATATAATAGAATTGACAGCCTGACAATCGAACAGATCAAGGCTGCTATGCAAAACCAACCAATGAATCCGCAACAAAATCCAAGACCTAACCAACAATAACAAAATAAAAATAAAATAAAAACTGCCGATAAACTTCGGCAGTTTTTATTTATAGCTAAGAGAAATTACCTGTTCAGCTTATGCTATTATTGGCGGAGAGGGGGAGATTCTCACTGAGGCGGAAGCCCCTCGACAATCAGTATGTAATATCTTAGAATTCTAAAGATTTAATTTTTAAAAAATTATTTACCTCGCTAATTGACCTTGCTCAAAAGGAAGTTCTTCTCCTCCCCTCACCGAGCAAATAAAAATAGAGGCTTAAAGCCTCTATTTTTAATTTGCGGGCTAGGTGAGTTAAGTACCCCACCACTCCAATGTCCATGGGCTTATTCACGGATCTTGGGCTGGGGTAAAATTAGGTACTAGAGTCGGGGTCTAAAAAGGTGAAATGAGACAAATGAGACACAATTACGGAGTTTTGAAACTGTCTCAGTTTATACAATAATTTTATGTTTTTATCTAACCTAAGTCAATCTATTAACTGCTTCTACCTCTTTAAAGAATAGAGACATGTCTCACCAGTATCTTGGTCATAAACTAAATTTTCAGACCTCCTTCGCTCAGTTATAGGTGAATAATCATCAAGCGAGAAAGCTTCGAGCGATCTTAAGCCTCGACCTGCACATTCAAGGGTTCTGTATAAATAAACAATAAATGAACCAGAGTAGCGATAACGGCGAATACAGCGGTCGATATTTTCCTCAATCCTGTCGTTATACCCACGCCAATGCTTAAGATTTCGACTTTCTATCCATTGTTCGACAAGTTGTTTTATAAAATCTATGGCCTTTTTCTTTGCAAGTAAGTTGCCCTTTTGAGCCGTTCTGACAAGCCTGATACTAATTTGATCGCAAATCTTTTTTTCCTCTTTACTTGTCTGCACTAAAAAGGTGTAAAGATTCGCTTGATATTTATCCAAAATAGCATCAACTTCGACAATGTCTTCGTACTGTTTAATTATCTTTTTAACTTTAAATCCCCTTAACCACAACTTCTGATGCTGATTATCCAACCGGCTAACAATCTTATCCCAATCAGTTTCACCCAATTCTGTCTTAACATTTTCAGTAATGAAATTGTAAGATTTACGAACACTGTTCTTAACCCAAGCATGGTTGAAAGTTGAGGGATTCTTCTTGGACAAAGATCTGTTTAAATTTTTTATGGCCTGATCAAAATTCACATCGCTATATTTTCTTGTCCTTGACAAGCCTCCAGTAGTGATATCCAAGTGCCGTTAGTTTGCATGACTTAGAATTCATCGCCGCATAGTACATGTGCTGTTCATCAACCGGAACAACAAGACCGACACTTTGAAGTTTTTGTAAATGTTTAAATATCGCAACATTTTCTTGCTGAGCAAATGGTGCAATAACTTTATGTTCAATCTTTTCAGTATTTGTATCTTCGAATGATGGATTTAGAGGAAAATGTTGCTCAGCTGAAGTGAAATATTCAGTTAATTTTCTTAAAACTTCTAATGGAACTTGCGGTACTACAGCCCTTAGCGGCGTAAATCTAGTTATGTTTGTTTTGAAAATTGGCCGCTGATCCCACGGACCAAGTGCTTGATCGATATATGCATAAACACTACCCGGCGTTATGTAACCCCTTAAATCTGAGGCTCCACCATGCAAGGCATCAAGTAATAAATTAGTAAAAATTCCATGACCATTTACCTCCAGTGAAGTCTCGGTGCTTTTGCTTGATGTCAAAATTGAAACTCCCTCGCCAATGTGGGCACTCCCGCCTGTTACAAATTTAGGAGATCCAAAAGCACCAGAATAGCAGCAATCCAATATAACTACTTTATTTTTTGCCTTCGAGCTGTTTACAATGGCAAGAACTTCATCCATCGAAACGCCTTCGTCGTTTTGTTTGGCGTCTGGAGTAACAATATAACCACTTAAATCATTAATGAAGCCGTGACCAGAAAAATACAATAACGCCGTATCACTATTACCACTAAACAAATCAATAATTAACCCTTTTAGCTCAGATTTTGTAGCAACGTCGGTTACAAGCCTAACATCAAAGTTCGGGGAGCCATCACCATTTGTTTCAATTATACCACCAAACGCTGAGGCATCATTTACACAACCATGAAGTGGTGATGATGGATAGTTATCGATGCCAACAACTAATGCTTTTTTCATATTATTTATTTTTACCCTCCTTCATCACCTGTTTAATTGCCGAAGCGATTTTCTCCCAATCCCAGCTAATCGTCCTATTTCTTGGTAATCCGCTAGGCAACGTGCTTAACCCACCGGCTCCATCAACATAAACACCAAAAACTGGGACATCACACTTATTTGCAAAAGAGATTTCTTTTACTACACCAGTAGCTGAAGCTATGTTCTTGCCAACCAACACAATTACAAGATTGCATTTGTTAATTTTTTCTTCAATTAACTTCTCCCATTGACTCTGGGGCAAAGATGATTTTGAAGACCAATCATCAACGTTAAATGGTGTCTTAGAGTTTTTCGCCTGGCCAGCAAACATAATCTTTTCACTCGAATTGTGGTCAAAGTCAAAGCTGATAAATGCTCTTGGGTTGTTCATTTTTTTAAATTAATAATTAGCTAGTTTTAATAACCTGAATCACCTCGCCAGCAACATAGTAGCAACCCACGTCATCCTTGTGTAAAATAATCGGCGGATATTCTCGACTTGATTCAGACATTAGAATTACCGAATGGCGAGCCTTATCCTCCTTAAATTTTTTAATATTTGCTACGCCATCGATAACCGATAAAACGTAACTACCGTCAGATGGTTGATGAACGGATGAGTCAACGATAACATAGTCTCCGTCCTCGATATTTTCTTTTTTTATATTAGCCCGGTTCATTGAATTACCAACAGCCCTAATCGCAAATAAATTATCCTTTTTCTTGGTTAAAATTTTATCAGATATACGTAAATACCCCTCAATATAATTTTCAGCATAGCTTCTTGCCTCGCCACAATTGGCCGCACCCATGATCGGTATAGCCATAAGACTGCTTTTTATCCTGTTGTTCAGGCCAACAACTTTGTTTTCTTCCTTTATAATTTTTAACAGCCCCTTAGCTTCAAGCTGATTTAAATGATGTTTTATCTTCTGAGGTACATCACCCTCGCCGATTGCCTGGCCGATTTCGCGAAGGGTCATATTGCTGATGTTTTTATTATCGGATAGATTCAAAATTGCTCGTTGAATTTTATGCATAAGTTAGCTAAATAAATACATTTATATTTTACCCCTAAATAATACAGGCGGGTCGCCATCCTGTCAATATTTACTTAAATGTTTTAAAACTTGACAGGTTTTCTGGACTGATCTATTATTAAAATTAAATAACCTTTTAAACTCAACGCTATGGGCAAAAATATACATGTTACACACCGGAAATCTGGTGACTGGGCAGTTATCGGTGAGGGTGACCAAAGAGCTTCCTCCCTTTCAAACACGCAAAAAGAAGCTATTGAACTCGCCAGGCAGTTGGCGATTAATAATAAATCAGAGCTGGTTATCCACAGAGTGGATAACAAGATAAGGGACAAGGACAGCTTTGGCAATGATTCGTTCCCGCCAAAAGGATAAATTTAACGCTCATGGAAAATTCTAACCAAAATCAAAATGAAGAATACCAAGAGGTGCTAATAACACGCATCGAGTTGCATTCCAATCATGCCATCAATCCCCAGCCTATCAATAGGCAGGTTGCCAAAAGTCTAAAAAACCTTAAACCTGGCATGGCTCACGGCGGAAGAATCACCAAAATCGAAGGAAACCGATTCGAAATGGTATTGCCACTCAAGGACGTCCAGGTTCTGCCCAACGGAAAGAAGATTAGATATGTTTACCCTGCTGGCGGCGTGCCTATATATCTTGGAAAGGATGCTATAGAAAAAATAGATGCTTTAAGGCGAAAAGGCCTAATCAAATAACGCTCTTTATTTACAATCAAATATCACAGTGGTGTATTGCGAATTTCAGTAACCTGATAGTAGATATAATTTCTTAATTATATTAGAGAGGCTTTGCCTCGGTAGTGCCCACTTCAAAAAGACTGTATACAAATGTTTTTATTTTTGTGTCTATTCTTTTTGAAGTGGGCATTTTTATTTACTAACATCCAGTCCAAAATCTGGATAAAAATTATGCCCAAAGAAAAACTAGAATGGCACACCGAGAAACGCTCGGTCGCCGAACTTATTCCCAACGATAAAAACCCACGAGTAATGAGTCCAAAACAAATTGAAGACTTAAAACGAAGTCTACAAAAATTCAACTTGGTCGAAATTCCCGTCATTGACACAGACAATAACGTGTTAGCAGGACATCAAAGGCTGATGGTGTTTAAGTTGTTAGGCCGAGAAAATGAAACAATAGAAGTAAGGGTGCCTAGCCGTAAACTAAGCAAAAAAGAATGCGAGCAATACTTGCTGACCAGCAACAGGGTTCATGGCGACTGGGACTGGGCCAAACTAGCTGAAAATTTTGACATTGACCTATTAATTAATAGCGGCTTCGACGATACTGACTTGTCTCACCTCTTTAATGACCTAACGGTTGAAGATGATGAATTCGACATTGAAAAAGAACTAGAGAAAATTAAGAATCCCAAAACTAAACTAGGCGAGATTTACCAGCTTGGCGACCATACGATAATTTGTGCCGATAGTACCGACCCAAAGACTGTCAAAAGGCTCTTGGGTAGCTGTAAAGTCGACATGATCTACCAAGACCCACCATATAACATTGGCCTTTCCTACAACAAGGGCGTTGGTGGTAAAAAGAATTACGGCGGCACAGTAAACGATTCCAAAAGTGATAGTGATTTTAAAGAGTTTTTAAAGTCTGCTCTGGCTAATGGACTATCAGCTTGCAAATCAAATGCTCACATTTTTACTTACTGCGACCAAAAATATATTTGGCTTCTGCAAACCCTCTACCAAGAACTAAACATCACTAATAAGCGAGTAGCACTCTGGATAAAGAACAATAGCGTGCCTACACCGCAAGTGGCATTTAATAAACAATACGAACCATGTGTTTATGGAACGGTTGGCAGCCCCTATCTTTCAGATAAGGTTCTTAATCTTTCAGAGATTATTAACAAGGACATCGGTACTGGCAATCGAACAATCGAGGATATCCACGACATTCTAGATATTTGGCTGGTCAAACGTATCAATGGCACCGAATATCAACACCCCACCGAAAAGCCGCCCGCTCTTCACGAAAAACCCTTACGACGCTGTACTAAGCCGGGCGATTTAATTTTAGATCTATTCGCCGGTTCAGGTAGCTTAATGATTGCTTGTGAACAATTAAAACGGTCTGCGTACATGGTCGAACGTGAACCAATTTTTGTTGATTTAATAATTTGCCGATATGAAAAACTTACAGGCTGCAAAGCCAAAAAAATCAATTAAA
>LBWY01000006.1:0-38596 GCA_000995135.1 Parcubacteria group bacterium GW2011_GWE2_39_37
GCGAACTTGAAAAAATTCAGTCAGAATTCGAACGGAGGCCAAGGAGAATGCGGCACTGTTTGACCCCGGGAGCACCCGGGGGAGTTTGCCGCATTCCCTGTGGCTGGAGTGAAGAACTTCTGGTGAATTTTTTCTGTTCGATGTTTTTGGTTACTTTTTCGAAAAAGTAACCCCCGCCGGGTAGGCGCCGCCGGAGGCAAGGGAGCAATGTTGTGTTATATTAATGGCTACTTTATTAGCTTAATTCGACGACTGATACACGATGGATTCCCGCCTTCGCGGGAATGACAGAAAGATTTATTTACAAACATTGGAAACGCAACCTAATGGAATATAACAATAGGGTTTTGATGAAGACTTGAGTGATAATGTAATAACCTTTGACCTCGGCGATGCCGATACCGGCCTCGTCGTAATCCGGGGTAAGAATGTTTTGGCGATGGCCGGGGCTGTTCATCCATCCGGAAACGGCCTGCTTTTCCACTTCAAGGGAGCTGTTGTAAAAAGTCTTGATAATATTTATTGAAGAAGAAAGATTTAACAGCTCTTTTCGGTTGCTAATTTCTTTAATTACCATTTGAATTTTTAATTGTTCGTCGGTCGTGCTTTTCACTCTGGTTTGGAAACTGGAATTCAATTGGTTTAGCTGTTCTTGGCAATTCATCGAGGCAACATTGCCGGTGTATTCTGCTCCGCTGATACCGGGGATTAAAGCAATGTTTTCTGCGCTGGCAGAAAAATAAAATCAATGCCTTCGTGGTGAATAAAAGGATAGCTACAAAGCTTGCTTTGATTGATCAGCTCGGAATTCTGTCTGGCCTGGTCAATGCTGTGTTGTCTGGCTGAGACGGCAATTTCTTCATTCCATTTGAGCGGCTGTAATCCCCTGGAAGTTCGTTCTTGGTTGATCAAGTCCGCAATGTTACGTTCCATCTGAGTGGATACGACCTGATTACTGCCGCCATAAATCGGCAGTTGAGCAAGGTTGTTTGAAGTAATGCCCAGTCCGAATCTGCGCATCAAAGCAAAAGCATCGGCAGGGCGGCCGAGGTAATGCATTTTTAGATCAAGCGGATTAACATAATACGCCTTACCCAGATCTTCCGGTTTAAGTAAAATCTTTCCTGACAATCTGCTTGGTGCAGTGCCGGCAAAACTGTCGAAGTCTTTATTGGAAATACCCAGTCCGAGTTGATGCATGATAGAAAAAGCATCGGAAGGTCGGCCAAGATAGTATCGTTGCAGATTGCTTGGGTTTACATACCAAGCCTCACCATGACTCTCGACATCAATCAAGATGCGACCGCGTAATTTGCTAGCCAAACTTTCTGCCATTAACAAAGTTTGTGGCCAGAGGGAAGTTAAGCTAAGTATAAAAAACAATATTAAAGATTTATTTTTCATTTTTACAATTTTCATTAAACTGAGTTTATAGTAGTTAGAACTAGAAGTCAACTTTTAAATTAAAGAAAATTATTTCGCTTTAACATAAGTGAATAGAATTAAAGTAATCAAAGTAATTTTTTAATTTTTATTACTTATACAAAGGTGTTTTTACGCCCCCTCCTCTAAGTTTAGAGGAGGGACAGGGTGGATGAGGAGGAATTTGATAAAGATTAATATATAAATTTAATCCCAATCAAACTCCATCCTTTCCTTCCTCTTATCCAAGAGGAAGGGACAAGTTGGCAAGTTTAATAAAAAAATTACTTATTCCAGCCCGTGGCGTCAGCTTACTTTAAATTAAAGCGAAGTTTTTTTGTAGAGGTGTTTGTAAAAAAATTGTTTTACGATTTCTACCAGCACCAGGTAAATAGCGACCAATCCAAAAATAACGAAGATTATTTTCCAAGGGAGTGGCGTGAAGCCGAAGACATTGCCAAGGAAAGTTTGGATGAGAATCAGTCCTAGAGTGATAACGGCAACAGTAGAAAATAGCAGGTATTTGCTAGGAGAGGATTGTAGAAACGGAATCTTTCTGGTGCGGATAATATAGATAACCAAAGTTTGTGTAGCTAATGATTCAATAAACCAGCCGGTTTGGAAGGCCGAGCTAGATAAACCAAAAAAAGCGAAGAGCAGATAAAAAGTCAGAAAATCAAACAAGGAGCTGATCGGTCCAAAGATCAACATAAAATTTTTGATGAACTTGATATCCCAGTGCTTCGGTTTTTTTAGATATTCATCATCCACCTTGTCCAGGGGGATAGCAACTTGTGACATGTCATAAAGAAAATTGTTTACCAGAATCTGCCCTGGCAGCATCGGGAAAAAAGGCAGGTAGATTGCGGCGCCGATCATACTGAACATATTGCCGAAATTGGAGGACAAGCCCATCATTAAATATTTCATCGTATTGCCAAAACTTTTTCTGCCCTCGATTACGCCATCCATCAACTCTTTCAGGCCTTTTTTCATCAAGATGATATCAGCTGTTTCCTTGGCCACCTCGACTGCATTTTCAACCGAGATGCCGACATCGGCGCTCTTTAAAGAAGGGGCGTCATTGATGCCATCTCCTAAATAGCCGACTACATTTCCGGCTTTTCTAAGAGCGATTATTATGCGCTCTTTTTGGATGGGAGACAGCCGAGCCAGAATAGTGGCGTTAGCAACTTTAATCGCCAAGCTGTTGTCGTTCATCTTGTTGATGTCGATCTCGTCACCTGAAATTATGCCCTTGATCGGCAGACCCAGATCTTCGCAAATTTTTTTGGTGACCAAGGCGCAATCGCCGGTTAGGATTTTAATTTCCACGCCATGTTTTTCCATGAAGATCAGGGTTTCTTTGGCGCTTTGTTTCGGCGGATCCATAAAAGCTATAAAGCCGGCTAGAGACATTTCACTTTCTTCTGTGTGGTGGTAGGTAGTTTCTTTATCCGCCACGTCTTTGAAAGCCACCGCCAAGACTCGATAACCTTGATTGCTTAAATCTTCATAAACTTGATTGAAATTTTTTAAAAGCGCGGGAGTTATTTTCGTAGCTCCATTTTTATCGAGATAAGAAGTGCAGATTTTAAAGATCTCTTCCGGCGCGCCTTTGGCGGACATCACTCGGTTGCCATTTTCTTCATAGATAATAGAAGAGCGTTTGCGGGTGAAGTCATATGGTATTTCGTCAATCTTTTTTAAATTGCCGATGTTGATTTTTTTAAAATCCAGCAATGCTTTGTCGAGTAAACTTTTTATGCCGGTTTCAAAGGTGCCGTTGATATAGGCGAGGCGCAAGACCGCCTCATCCTGCTGTCCTTGCACATCAACATATTTAACTACGGTGATCCTATCTTCGGTCAGCGTGCCAGTCTTGTCAGTACAGAGGATATCCATGCTGCCAAAGTCCGGGATGGCATTCAATCTTTTGACCAGCACGCCCTTTTTTGCCATTCTCACTGATCCCTTGGACATGTTGACGCTTAGGATCATCGGTAGCAGTTCGGGGGCGATGCCAACGGCAATGGCAATGGAGAAAATCAAGGACTCGATTATGTCTTTTTTGTAAAAGGCATTGATCAAAAACACTAACAGCACAACACCGACAATCGCCTTGATTATCAGATAGCCAAAACTTTTTATACCAATTTCGAAAGCGCTCGATTCCTCCTCGGTGGCAAGCGTCTTGGCGATCTGGCCATACTCTGTATTACTACCAGTGTTTACCACCAGAAATCTGGCGAAGCCGGAGACAACATTAGTACCTGAATATATTATACTGTTGGTTATATCGCCTTCCGGGCTTTTTTTGTTGGGGAAACTTTCCCCGGTTAGAATCGATTCATTAACAAAAAAATCATCAGCTTGAATCAAGCGTCCATCTGCCGGCACCTTGTCACCAGCGGACAGGGAGATGATGTCGCCGGGCACCACGTCTTTGGCCAGAATTTCAATCAGCTTTCCATCTCTTAAGGCCGTAGTCTTGGTAGCTAATTTTTTAGCGATTTCCAAAGCGGATTTGCTTGATTTATGCTCTTGGTAAAAATTAAGTATGACGCTTAATAGCACCATAGTAATAATGATTATTGCGCCGCGGTTTTCTCCGGTAATGCCAGAAATTACAGCAGCAACTATCAATATTAATACCAATGGATCTTTGAAATAAGAAAGAAATTTCAGTAAGGGAGAAATTCTTTTCTTTTGGGCTATCTCGTTATGGCCATAAAACTTCAGTCGTTTTTCAACCTCAGCCTTTTCAAGACCATTGCGGCTACTAGACAATAATATTTAAAATAATAAGACTTTAATAAAACTGTCATAAGATTAATTATAGACTTTTTTTGCTTATCTGAGAAGAAAAGCTTCATCATGAATTTTTAAACTATCCATGCTACAATAAGGAATGAATAAAGCAGTATTTATGAACAAAAAATTAATTCACAATAACCGAGAAATCACTTACCGATTGAATAAAAGCCGGCGGGCAAAGCGGTTGACCTTGTCGGTACGTTGCAATTCCGAAGTGGTTCTTACCTTGCCTTACCGCTTTACGGAAAACTTGGCCGAAAATTTTTTGAAAGAAAAATTCGATTGGATCTTGAAACAGCTCCAGCATTATAAAAAAGATAACAGGCTTGAGATCGGTAGCGGACTTTTTGGCTACCGGAAACACAAAGAGCTGGCCAGAGCAATCATTCATAATAAGTTGACTGTTTTTAATAACTATTATAATTTTATCTACAAAAGAGTGGCGGTTAAAAATCAGAAACGCTGCTGGGGTAGCTGCTCCAATGACAAGAATCTGAATTTCAATTATCGGTTGGCTTTATTGCCGGAGCCTTTATGCGATTACGTAATCGTCCATGAATTATGTCATTTGCGGGAACTGAATCACGGCAAGAATTTTTGGGCGGAAGTAGCCAGGACGATTCCCGATTACCAGCTGAGAAAAAAAGAATTAAGAAAATATACTATTAAATAAATATAGTGCGAATCTGCGAATTTATGCGAATGCTGCAAATTGGTGCAGTGTTGAATATTATTCGCATGTGTCAAATTTGCTTTACGGTTTTACGAGCTAAAAAACACTTAATCGCATATTCCCCATTTGCCTGCCTGCCGGTAGGCAGGTAGCGGGCTTTCGCGAAGCGAAATAACAATATGATTGAAAAAATTATTGGTTTGATAATATTTTTTGTGACGGCGACTATTTCCAAATACGGCAGTTTGGCAGTTATGGTTTTGATGGCATTGGAATCAGCAAACATCCCTATTCCCTCGGAGGTGATTTTGACCTATGGCGGCTTTTTGGTTGCTCAAGGTAAATTGAATTTTCATCTGGTGGCCTTTGCTGGTGCATTCGGTTGCCTCTTAGGGTCGATCGTTTCCTATTATATCGGTCTTAAACTGGGCCGACCCTTTCTATGGCGCTATGGTAAATGGCTTTTGGTTTCGCAAAAGGATATTCTAAGAGCGGAAAAATTTTTGGAAAAATATGGTGAGCTGACTTATTTCGTCTCACGGCTTTTGCCGGTGGTTCGGACCTTTATTTCTTTAGTGATCGGCATCTCCAAGGGTAGTTTTATCAAATCAAATCTCTATGGTTTCTTGGCTTCCTGGATTTGGAGTTATGTTCTGGTTTATGTGGGGGTGAAGCTTGGAGCAAATTGGGAAATCATCCGTCCCTGGTGGGACAAGTTCAGTTATTTGATCGTCGCTATTATAATCGGGGGCATAGTCTGGCATGTGGTGCGAGTATTCCGGGACAGCAAGTTGACGACAGAAGACTTGATAATTGACAAGGCTTAAGAAAAAGTTAATATCTTTTATTCTAAATATATAAAAATGTTTTTTTAAAAAATGGAGGTTGCGATGCGAAATTGCGATAGTATCATTTTTATTTCCTGGCCGCGCAGTGATGAAGAACCAGGATTAATGTTGATCATTTTTCCTTCTTTTAAGGGCCATGGCTTATTGACTATTGTTTTGCCCAAAAGAGAAAGCCTGAACAAGCTTCTTGGGATAATCAAGCAGCTTAGTGAAATAACAGCTGCAGATAATTATCACTACAAAGAAGTATAGCTATCGAGCGACTTGCAAAGGTCGCTTTTTTATTAAATAGGTTTTAGAATTGATTATAGAAAGTATCGAAAATCAATTTAACATTTTTCTGATCCACGTAGATTATTACTTCGGTAAAAGTGGAGGTGATCTCACGAATGCTGACGCCCTGTAGAAAGACTTGCTGTAATAAATAATAGAGGAGCCCCGGAGTGTCGTAATATTTCTTTTCGAATTTAATGCATACCGCCCCAAGATTGCGAGCAACATTGATGGGCTGGTCTTTGATTTGTTTTTTTACGATCGCTTCCGACTCGTCATTAATTATTATGGTTAACTCGTTTGTGCCCTGAGTCAGGGCGATGTAGCCGTTATTTTTTTGGATTTCATTGTATATCTGATCGATTTTATTGACCACTTCTTGAGTGCGAGAGTAGGTTAGAGTAATCAGGCGGGAATAGATGGTTAGGTTCTTGATTTTGTAATGCTCCATTTTAAGGATTTTTTTTGCCTTCTCTTTTTGCAGGCGGGATAGCGCCATCACCAGAGCCGAAGAGCTTTTCAGGTCCTTTTTTGTTTTGATCTGGACGAGAGGGCGGATAAAATTTGCAAGCTGGGTCAGGTTAAAAAGATGATGATAGAAGCCGAACTGGATAAAGGTGTTGTTGTTGATGGTTTCCAAAAGTGAATCAGATATCTTTTTCATATGTTATATTTATAACAAAAATATATATTTTTGTATTATTTATATTTTTAATGTACTCTTTTCTTGGTATTTAGTAAAGTAGAATGGAGACTGGCGCAGATAACCGTCTATCGCATTTTGTGCGGTAATGACGAATTCCAGGGAGGATTTATGTACGGTTTAACAGGAAGTATCGTTGCAATTGTAACGCCGTTCAGGAGTGGAAAGGTTGATTACCACAAACTGCGTGAACTGGTGGAGTTTCAGCTTGAAAACGGCACTGACGGAATCGTTGCCTGTGGCACCACAGGGGAGGCATCAACGCTCATTTTTGAAGAGCACCTACGTGTGATCAAGGTGATCATCGAGCAGACTCGGAGAAGGGTTCCTGTAATAGCCGGCACTGGTGCCAATTCAACTTCTGAGGCGATCGAATTGACCAGGGAAGCAAAAGTTGCCGGTGCCGATGGGGCTTTGCTGGTCACCCCCTACTACAACAAGCCGACCCAGGAAGGGCTTTATCGTCACTACATGGCGATCGCCGATGCCGTGGCCCTGCCCCAGATTCTTTACAATGTTCCGGGACGAACAGGCGTTAATCTGTTGCCGGAAACCGTGGCTCGACTGGCGTATCACAAGCAAATAATCGCCATTAAAGAGGCGACCGGTTCGCTTCAGCAGGCCTCAGAGGTATTGGCCCTTTGCGGTGAAAAGCTTGATGTTTACTCCGGCGATGACTTTATCACCTTCCCGATGATGGCCTGCGGTGCCAAAGGAGTGATTTCGGTCCTAGCCAACATTATGCCGAGAGAGGTAGGCGACCTAACCGACGCCTTCTTTGCCGGCGATCTGGAGAAAGCGCGCCAGCTTCACCTCCATCTTCTCAAAATTGCCAACGCCATGTTCATCGAGAGCAACCCCGGCCCGGTTAAGACCGCTCTCAACCTGATGGGCAAGTGCTCCGGCGATCTGCGTCTGCCGCTTTGCGAGATGAGCAAAGCGAACCAGGTGAAATTGGCCAACATCATGAGGGATTACCGGCTCATCGAGGAAAAATAGCTCAGGCCAAAAATAACAACCACAGGTTTTGAATCTGTGGTTTTTTTATTCGATAATATTTTAAAAAATTTGTAATTTTTATTTTGCCAACACCCACATGGTTTCAAAAATGCTTTTTAGACTTTCATAGATTTTTGGACTTTCAATTATCAAGGCAAATTTTTCTTCAAAAGAAATAATGCCAATTTTACTACTGCCATAAATCATTATTTCAATTTTGATATTAAAAAGCTCCGAAGATATTAATTTGGTCTGGCGCAATGATTGAGGATTGGTGGCAGCATGTTTTCGCATCAGTTCATTATCCGGCAAAATTGATCGTGCTAAAATTTTTCTTTTGATTCTTTCTGGTACATAGTAATCGGAAAAAAACTTTTCATCAAAATCACTGATATAGGTTTCAGAGTACATCATGCATAGTTCTCTATTTGGATAATTCAAAGCATCCTTAAGCACTTCTTTAAGTCCTTCTGTGCCTTCGAAATAACGTATCTCTGGTTTTCTGTCTATCAAATTGGTAAAGGTTAGTAGTTGTGGAACTAGTTTGGCGATACGCTGAGTTTTTTCTTCCATTAATCTTTCTAAATTTCTTGGGTCCTCGGCAAAGAAAAGGGTTTTGTGTCCTTTTTTAATCATACTAATCAGACCTTTTAATTTTAGGTTGTCCAAAGAAAGATAAACAGTTGTTCTTTTGATTCCAGACTTAATCGCTATCCGGCTAACATTGGTTTCTCCAAGTTCTAAAACAGCTAAATAGATTTTAGCTTCGTTTTCATTTAAGCCCGCATCTTGTAGTTGATTGTATAGCATAATTATTTTGTCATTAGAAATGTCAACAATCAAATTATAGCCTATTTTTGAAAATAAATCAAAATATTAGCCAAATATATTGATAAAATTCCATTTTATATCTGTCCAATTTACGCTTATTGGCATTAGTAATGACAATTTATCCTTTTTCTGTTATAGTATTTTATTGGCTTAAAGCCGGCACATTGAAAATTAATACACCCGCGGATGCAACATGGCATCGGGGATAGGAGATTTTAAGATGAACTTTTCTGTAAAAGAGGCGTATGAGTACAATCACCGAATGTGGACTGGCAAAGGCGACCGTTGTACCACTATCGGAGATTTTCTTGGCAGAATTCCCAGTCTTGATTTAATCCACCCAAGCAGAGATGAAACAATTCTTGATGCTGGATGCGGTGCCGGATTTTGTACTCGGCGGATTGCACGGATGGGAGGAAAAAAAGTTTACGGCTGTGATCGAGCGGAAACGATGCTTAGCCAGGCAATCAAGCATGAGAAAGAAGAGGTGCTAGGGATAAACTATCAATTGGCGGACATAACAAAACTTCCATACTCCGAAGAAACCTTTGATACAGTAGTCTGTATCGCGGTGTTGATTCACAGTTCACCGCAAGAATGTCTGGCGTTTTTTAGAGAAGCATTGCGAGTTTTAAAACCAGGAGGGATGCTAATTGTCAGCACCATGCATGAGGCGCTATACAAGCTTGGAAGCGCTAACCGAACCGGCCAGTCAAGCTGGGCTCAATATCGACCGCTGGAAAACAAGTGGCTTGCTTGGCTAAAAGATAAAAACATTCTTTGGTCCAAGAGCCGGCAGTTCGAAGAAATTTACCGCGACGCTGATGGCAACCTATTTGTCTCACCTGTCTGGTCTCATTCCATGAACCTGCTTATGCAGCTTATGAAAAAGGCAGGGTTTGGGATGATGAATTCACAGGAACAATATGTGACAGAGGATGTGCTCAAGGCTTGCAATCAGACTGGTAAAGTCGGCTATCCGGCTTTTCAGCAGGTTATAGCGTGGAAGGCAAAAAAAAGGAGATGATATGAGATACTTTTTGGTGTTTATTCTGATGAGCGTTTGTTCGGTAGTAATTCCCCTAAGTTCTAATGCAGCTGAAATCACACTTGCCGAAACCTTTTCGACCGATTATATAACAAAGTCGGGCAGCCAAATCGGCACAGGTCCGGTCAGCCAGACCTTGTTCAAGGCAGGACATGCTGGTTGGTATGGTTGCGTCTGGAACAATTACGATTTTCAAATGGGAAAAACTACCGAGACCGATTTATCCATTGGAAAGATTTTCCAAACAGAAAATCATTACGGAAAGTTTTTTTTCGATCTCAGCTATCAGTATTGGCTGGAGGAGAAAGCTTTTGAACATGTCTTGGAAGTTGCCATCAAACACCAAGGCACGGTAAACACATCAGTTGTCTGGACTAAACTCATTACTGACGGACCAGACTTTGACCGCAACAGATTTTACCTGGAGCTCTCCAAGCCGTTGGTCGTGAATAGTTTTCTAATCACGCCTTCTGTCTCTACTGCCTATCTTGATAATTTTTTTGGTAGTCGTGGACTGGCGCATGTGACTGTGAGGTTGAAAGGCGAGTATCAGATCAACAAAAACCTTTCAGTCTTTCTTCAGGTAAATGGACAAAAGGGAATTATTAAAAAAGACCTGCTCTATGGCGGGACAGGTTTAAAGTGGATCTTTTGATAATTTTTTAAGGTTGGCAGTAATTTGCCAACCTTTTTTCTTTGAATAAAAAAAGCGGCTTCTGACGAAGTCGCTGAAGAATTAAAGGCGATGGCACGAAGTGTGACGGCGTATGGAATCATGAATGGTGCTTCTGGAAGCGCCTTTTTTTCTTCCTATTTTCACACGGCCGGAACCTTTGCATTTTTTGCAGGTACATTTTTCCGGCTTTTTGTCTCTGCATTTCGGACACTCCAGATATTTCTTTTTGACAAAACTCCGCCACCAGAGTTGTTTGCCCAAAAGGCTTATTTTTACTTCACAATAATCAAATATACTCCTTCGCATACGGATTCCTCCCAATGAACAAGATATTGTAATCTAACAATATATTTTCATATTTAGCGGAGAGTGTCAATCTGCTTTGGAAAGCTCTTTAATATTGAAAAATAAAAGTTGAGGTTAAAAATTAAAAAGTATTAAGTTAAATCTTTTAAGTGATTAAAAAATTTACCTTTTTCATTAAATAAAAATTGACGCCCACCATCATTAATTTGACTAAGAATTATCTCCTCATCCTTTTCTTTTTTAAACATATCTTTACATAAGTTAAATAAAATATTACCCCTGGTTATTGTTTCATTGGAAAGACTTACTTTTTTGGGGATTTTTGCTTCGATAAAATAATTATTATTTTTAAATTCTGAATAATATGTAGGTCTTTCTGCCAGGTGCATGTTTATATAAATTAAGTGAGAAAACATATCACGTAATTGCAAGGGTGTTAAAGGACCATTAATCTTTTTGACAAAATCTTTAGCAATACTAAATGTTCCACAAGAATCATTTAATATTGCCATTACACAAATTTGATTCATTCGTATCATAATTCCTTTACCATGTAGACTATCAACAAAATCAAAGGGCTCAATTGATTGGTGCTCTATTGCAGGGAAAATAAAGATGGATCCAATAACATTTGAATTTACAATTGCCTTTGTAAAATGACTTCTAATAATACAATGTAAGTGGTGCATCTCAGACCACTCTAGGTTATCAGAAATTTTCCTTTTTTCTTTTCTTTTGTCTAAATGCCAATTAAGAGATGAATCTTTAAAATAAGTTTTAAAATATATTAATGAAAGCCATTTAAATAATGCAAATAAATTTTCATTACTGTTAGCAAGTATATTACAAAAATCTTTATAGGGCAGTTTCCATAGTCTACTGATTGGTTCTTCGATGACTTTGCCTAATTCTGAATTGCATGACTTGCAACAGGATATTTTATACTGTCCATATTTTAAATGAGCTGTATTTGTTAATACTATTTGCTGATTATATAGATTGTACTCCTTAAGAAGCCATTTCGGTAAAATATGCTCTTCATTAAAAATTTTAACATTTTTATCCACGCCACATATAAAACAATTATTATTTTTTACAACTTTGTTTTTAAATTCCTCAACGCTAAACAAAACAACCTTTCCACCTTTGACAATTGTTTTTGCTTGTACTGTGTACATTTTCTTTAGTAATTTTTATTCTTTAATTTATCAATCTATAAATTTTAATACATTTTCTTTAGTAAATCTAGACAAAGTTCACAAAACTATATGCTCACTTGAACTCATTTGTATATAAGGAGGTAATTAGAACTCTAGAAAAACCAATAATAATTATTGATTTTGGCCACAATATGGCCACAGTCAATAATCAAAAAGAAAAAGAGGTGATAAGTGTAAGACAAAAACAAAAAATTTTCTCTAACAATAAAACAAAAAACAGACAATTAAGTCTGTTTGATGTAAAACTCTCTAAGCGGGCATCTCAGGTTCAGTACCCAGTCTTATCAATTACCTTAGGGCTTATTTGGACATCAGTTGAGATGGCAATTTGAGGCTCTCGGGTCGGGGTAAAATGAGACAAATGAGACACTATAAAAAGAATATTATATTTGACAAAATTGGCTAATTTAGCATAAATAATCAAATAAAGTATTTTTGTGTATTTTATGCTAAATTATAAGGAACAAACAAAAAAAATGACGGAAATAGATGTAGTAAAAAAGATTGCCAAAATCAACAAGGACATGATGACCGCTGTCACTTTGCGGCCTGATTTTATTAATCAAGTAAAAGAGATTCGATTGAAATATGGCATAGACTCGGGAAAATTTACTGATGATGAAACAGTAATTGAATCATGGTTGATGAATCTGTATAAAAACAGAAGTGAGTTTGATAATTTCAATAAAGAGATAGAAAATCTACTCCTAGACTTTAAGTTGCCCAATAATTTCAACCGCACCATGAATTCATATGTAGTAGTTAATCAGATACAACACATTCCCGGCAACAACTGTGTGATGGAATTTAGTAACAAGGAAATTAAGTTAGTTATCTACCAGAAGCCAATGAAAGAAGAGTGGCTATTCATAAAGAAACGGATTGATAAGTTTTTGGAGTTTTCTCAACAACAGAAATTCAACTTTTTAAAACAATATAATTATCCGCAAGGTAGGCGGACTCTTAAGCCGAAGCCGAAGCTAGGTCGGGATGTCGAAATACTAGAGTTGTCAAAAAAATTGGGCGAAAAAGTTAAGGGCTTTGACTATGAATATAAATATTCTGATAAGGATATTGAGGCAGAGATTTTTAACACTACATCGAAAAATGCTCGAGCTAAAAAACATATAAATATAATTAAACAGGCCAGGGTGAAGGCTAAGAAAAGACAAAAATTATACTAGGTTATATCTTGTAGTCCACAAGATATAACCTGTAGAAGAAGCGTGTGTGTTTTAATGATACTTATTAAGTATCATTTTTTAATTTAAACAAAATGCACACAAAAGCAAACATTGAAATCGTGCAAGTCCCGATTTCACAACTCAAGCCTGCCGACTACAACCCAAGAAAATGGGACGAATTAGCGGAAGAAAAATTAACGGAAAGTATTAAAGAGTTCGGCTTAGTCGACCCGATTATCGCGAATGGTGCCGATAACCGAAAGAATGTGGTTATCGGCGGACATTTTAGATTGCACATCGCCAAAAAATTGGGTTTTCAAGAAGTGCCTGTGATTTACCTAGACTTGCCAGACTTAAACAAGGAAAAAGAATTGAATTTACGTTTGAATAAAAATACCGGTTCATGGGACATAGACTTATTAAAAAATTTTGATACAGAATTATTGTTGGATATCGGCTTTACTGATGTTGATCTGGGCGATATGTGGAATGACATGCTGACCATCGAAGATGACGAGTTTGATGAAATCAAAGAGTTAAAAAAAATTACTGAAACAAATATTAAAGCTGGCGATATGTTTAAGTTGGGTCGTCATAGATTGATTTGTGGAAATTCAATGGACAAGAAAATAATTGAAAGATTAATGGGTGATGAGTTGGCTGATATTGTCTATAACGATCCTATTTATAATATTAATTTGGATTATAATAAGGGCTTGGGCGGCGGACAGAATTATGGAGGCACTACAAATGACAAGAAGTCTGATGCGGAATATAAAGAGTATCTGAAAATAGCATTAATTAATGCTCTGGCGCATGCCAAAAAAGACCTGCATGTATTTTCCTATTGCGATCAAAATTTTATTTGGTTGGTACAGGAATTATTTAAAGAGTTAGGCATTAAAAATCAACGCGTCTGTCTTTGGATAAAGAATGGTTTGAATTTGACGCCCCAGGTCGCCTTCAACAAGAGTTTTGAGCCAATAGTGTACGGCACCGTTGGGAAGCCTTACTTAGCTCCAATCAAGAATCTAACCGAGATAGTCAATCAAGAAATAGGCACTGGCAATCGAGCTATAGATGATATTTTGGACATGCTAGATGTCTGGCTAGAAAAAAGACTGGCCGGTCAAGATTATTTGCACCCAACTTCTAAGCCACCGACGCTTCATGAAAAACCCTTACGTCGTTGTTCAAAAATTGATGACCTAGTATTGGATTTGTATGGAGGATCCGGAAGCACGATGGTCGGATGCGAGCAATTAAAAAGGCGGGCCTATCTAGTGGAGATCGAGCCAATTTTTTGCCAATTAATTTTGAATAGGATGGAACAATTAACTGGTCTTAAAGCAGAATTAATAAACTAATCTTAATTATATGAACATAGAAGAAGTGCAAGACGGTGATATTTTCATCTTGGGCGATCATCGATTGGCCTGTGGCAATTGTCAAGATGAGAGGCTACTTTCAAGATTGATTGCCAAAGTTAAAATCTCCGTCGTTCTAACTGATCCCCCCTATGGAGTGGAATATACTGAGAGCAAAAATGGTTTTAAGCAAAATCTTTCTTGTGCGATTCCGATTGCTAATGATGATATTACAAGCGATGACCAGTATAAAGAATTCAGTGCGACTTGGTTAACTGTGCTAAAGAAATATTTGGCAGAAAAAAACTCTATCTATATTTTTAATAGCGACAAAATGATTTTTGCACTTAAAAAATCACTGGATGAAACAGGGTTTAAGTTGTCGCAGTTATTGATCTGGGTCAAATCGCAAGCTGTGGTAGGGAGATTAGATTATTTGCCTCAACATGAGTTGATCGCTTATGGCTGGTATGGCAGGCATCAATTCAGAAAAGCCAAAGACAAAAGTGTGTTATTTTTTCCAAAGCCAAGCAAGAGTAAATTGCATGCAACCATGAAACCAGTGGCGTTGCTTAGAAATTTGATTCTTAACAGCACAAAACTGGGTGAAGTTGTATTTGATGGCTTTGGAGGAAGTGGATCAACACTTATCAGTTGCGAGCAGTTAAAAAGAAAATGCATTATAGTAGAAACTGAAAAACAACATTGTTTGACGATTATTAAACGATGGGAAAAATTAACAGGGGAAGTCGCTAAAAAATATGAGTTTGCCTAAAGCTAGATTGAAAAAGAAGTTTATTGAGAAAGCCAAAGAAAATCCTTTGGTCAGTTCGTTGTGCCGTCAACTTGGCATAGGCCGGGCAACTTATTATCGATGGTTAGAAGAGGATAAAATCTTCAAGGCAGACTTCTTGAAAGCTCAGAAGATTGGGCAATTAGGCATCTGCGATTTAGCTGAATCAAAGATTATAAGCTTGGTTAAAAGCGAAAAGGAAAATGTGGCATTTGGCGCTGCCAAGTTTATTCTTCATAACAACAGCCCTGCTTATAAAGATTTTAGCTTAAGTCATCAGCGACTTAAGTATGAGCAAAGAATCAAGCATTTGGAGAATGAAAACAAAGAGATTATCAATAATGCATTGGACAAGATCGAGGTAATTTTTAGAGATTTTAGTAAACAAACTGAAGAAGAATTACCGACTGATAAAAGCGAACCTAATCAGACATGATCAATGCAGAAATATTTAAATAATTCAGCTTATAATTTTTTATAATTGTGATTTAATAAAAACATTTTATACTTTAGAAAGATCATCTTTATTTTTAATAAACTCGAATTGTTATTGTTTGTTTTCATCGTCTAAAAAACCACGCTTAATAAGAAACGACTTCAGGGTAGTGTTGCTATCCTTTATAAGGGACAGCTCTTTTAATCGTGGATCATCTTTAATGCTTCCCCAAAAAATTACCTTTGCCTGAATTTCCGTATCCTTGATTTTGGATTGTTTGGTTTTTGTTATAAGCGTTTCTAAAGGCATAAACAATGAATTACTACCACTGTAGCTTGAAAAAGACCTGTCATTCTCAATAACGTCGTTAAAATTTTCCCAGTCTTTTCCTGCTGGGCTTGGATATCTATCCCAGTATAATTTAATTGCTTGTGGGTAGTTCTCCAAACCATTCTTAGCAACGTTTCTGATTTTTCTAATTTCTGTTATGGCATCTTTAGATCCACTCCACCATTGATATAGTGTATAAAAAAAATTTTCTTCAAATTTATATAAAACTTTATTTTCTGCACTATATTTATTATCTGCTTCTTGGAAAACAAATTTTATTAATTTCCTAATTTCTTCATTGTAGTATCGAAGTAATTTTTCAAAAGTTTTCTCTAGGCGAAAGTGAATAGAACTACCGCTACCTCTTTCATTGTTTACAAGCGAGCTCAATACTGTATATTTTAGTCCTGTGCTTACAACAGAAGAAGATAAAATTGAATTTAATTCATTGAAGCAGGTTTGAATATTTTCGCTTGGTGTGTCTGTTTTTTTATCCTTTTCTGCGACAGCAACAATCTGGAAAACAAATTGGTATATTGCTTCATCAAGGGCGGTATCGCCAGCATTCATAGGGTCAAGCTCAATTTTTTGGGTGACAATTCGGTTAGAAATTTCTTTTACCAAGCTTATATTTAATTGAACAGGAGAATTTGGAACATCAAAAAGAAATCGAGAATAACTCAGTAGGCTATTATTATCTAATGAAACCATTAAATCTAGCGGAGCTAATTTATGTTTTTGATAGATTCTATTGTTCTTCCTGTGGCTTGTTTCCATCCCCTCTGCTATTAAAGTGAGATAATCATACATGACTTCAGGATATGACGTAGTGCCAAAATATTTATCCTTGGTTTTTGTTTCATAGTTTTTGTCTAAAAAATCAAAATAGTAATACATTACCAGGCCAACAATTTTTAAAACATCAGATTTTTCAGATTCTGGTATTTTTTTGCTAGTTTTTAATTCTATCCAACCAATAAGATCAAGTTTAGTTTTCTCAATTTCTTGCTTAGTGAGATAGGCATCAATATTGTGTCTTTCTGCTTGGTTTATGAGAACATGAATTGTCTTTATAAAAAAGTCAATTAAATAAGGGTATTTTATTTTTACATATTCAAGCGCAACTATATCGTTAAAACGTATAGAATTTTTTTGTAATTCGCCCATTCGATTTTTGAAGGAACCATAGAAGGAATCAAGTGCAATTATAATACGATCTATCGTTCTGGGTGTGCTTTCATTAAGCAGAGCAACAATATATTCTGTTGCGTCTTTATTATTCATGAACGACCTCGACGGATCGCTAATTGCATGGGGATTGATGTTCTCTGGGGTATCAAGATTTTCTCGTTCAATGACTTTATTTAGTTTTTCGAGTACGTATTTTTGTTTAATGGCAGGGTCTATCGGTGGTAAAAATATTTTGAGAGTTATGCTTTTTGTGTCTTCATAAAAAAAAGTTTTTAACAATCTTGCACGAGGGTCTGTGGTTGAAAATGCATCCAAGTAATTATTCATGTCTGGCTCAGAAATGCAAAACAAAAAAAGCAGTTTAGTGGGCAAGCCTGATCTGCCCTCATTTTTAAATCGTTCAACTATTTCAACTAATCGATATATTTCATCAAACTGCGCCCTTTCAATTTCATCTACCATTATTATCCATGTAGACTCTTTAATATTTGTAATATTTCCGAAAAGTTTAGCTACGGAAGTGGAAGTGAAAAAGGATTTATTTTTAAAATAAAATTTATCAAAATGAAGTGCTTTTGTTCTTGCCAAACCTCGGTTTAATGCAGAAATTATCTTTAATACCTCTGAAAGAAAACCATTGCCAGATTCTCTAAGTATTGAATTCATGAATGGTAAATATGAAGTGACATCAATTTTTGGGTATCTTTCTGAAAGGGTTTCTAGCCAGCGCTCAGAAAATAATTCTGAAAAATCTTTTGCTTCGTTTGTTTCAGTTAGGGAAATGTAGGTGTATAGGGTTTTTTTAGCTTCAAAATTTTCTATAATCATTCTTGCGTAAGAAGACTTTCCTAGGCCAAGTCCCCCATACAGACCAATGACATTTACGTAACCATTTAGACTCATTAGGCCATCAGTTATGTTTTTTGCCGAAAATTTAAAATTAAATTGATCATCTTCTATTCCTACTGAGCCAGATGCAAAGCGTTTGGCGGATAAATCAATTTTTTCACCAACAGATTCAATGAACCATTTAATAATAATTATTATTAATGGCACAAGTAAAAGATTCCACCAGAAATCTTTAAATCTATGCAAAAAAAAGTAATCAAATATAGATGCATTAATTATTCCCCAATAAGAATAAAAAACCCAAGATGGCTGGTTGTGAATGCTTTGCTTCTTAATTTGCTTTATCGGATCTACAACAAAAATGAAAAATCCAAATAAAATGGCCAGGGTGATTGTGCCGATAAAGATAAAAAAGGTAGGATTAAGAATGTAAAAGTATTGTATATTCTGGATAATATTTTCTCCGAAATTCAATGCCACGTAGGAAAAAGCAGTAGATATAATAAATAACCAAAAGACACACCACAAAAAGAAAGACTCTTTTAAAAAATCCTTCAAATTATTCCACTTATCGCTAAAGATTTTATAGATTTTCAATACCATAGTTTAATTGAAGACATGGGTTTAGCTAATTTTGGTATTTTTCACTTAGAATATAGCCTAGAAAAGGCTAAAAGTAAAGCATAAGTTACTAACAGTTTATCTACTTCAAGGGGCTAGACGCCCCGAGAAGGTTGCGTCATCAATGTGGTTGTAAGTAATAATTTTAAAGAAAATTATGCAACTATATGAAACGGCATTGATGCCTAAAACGACAACCCAAGGGCAAAATCAGGGCACTCCAGAGATTATTGAGCCGATTTCCATTAACTATGTCCTTTACGCCAGAAAATCAACGGAATCAGAAGAACGGCAAGTCCTTTCTATTGATTCACAGATTAAAGAGATGCTTCAGCTGGCTGAGAAAGAAAACTTGAACGTGGTGGAAATTAGAAGAGAATCACATTCGGCCAAGGATACTGGCCAAAGAAAAGTGTTTAATGAGATAGTGATTGATATCAGAAAAGGCATGTTTACAGGCATCCTGACGTGGGCACCGGACAGGATTGCCAGGAACGCTGGCGACCTCGGTGCAATCGTAGACTTGATGGACCAAAAACTGTTATTAGAAATAAGAACCTATGGCCAGAAGTTTTCAAATAATCCGAATGAGAAATTTTTACTGATGATCTTAGGCAGTCAGGCTAAGCTGGAAAATGACAATCGAGGAGTGAATGTTAAGCGAGGTCTACGGACTCGAGTAGAGATGGGCTTGTGGCCAACCGTGCCGCCCCTGGGCTATTTGAGCCAGAACAGAATAGATAAAAAATGCCAAGTGATATTGGATCCAATTAGGGCGCCAATTGTTAAACAGATATTTGAAAAAGTAGCCAATGAAAAATACAGCGGTAGAAAAATATATCACTGGTTAAAACATGATCTCAATTTTTACACTAAAGGCAACAAGACTTTAAGTTTAGGTCGAATCTTTAGAGCGCTTGATAACCCATTCTACTATGGGGTGTTTGAATATCCAAAAGATAGCGGTAATTTTTATCAAGGTAAACACAAACCGATTATAACTCAGGAGTTGTTTGAAAAAGCCCAGGCGCAAATCAAGCGAGACAATATTGTGAAAAATAATAAAGAGTTTACCTTCACCAAATTGATAACCTGCGGATTATGTGGCTCCAGTATCAGCGCAGAAGAAAAGTTTAAATTACTTAAAGATGGCACGACGGCCAGATATGTGTACTATGGCTGTTGCCGGGCTAAAGATCGGTGGTGTAAAAATAAATATATTCGGGAGGAAGATTTGATTATTGAGCTACTTAAAATTATTGACGAGGTGAATATAAACGAGCTGGGCATGAGAGCCAAGCTCGAAGAAGAGATTGGTCGATTTAATAAATTTCAAGGCATGGTGCTGGGAAGCGATATTAAACAAAATCCCGAAGAGGCCGAAGTTAATATTAGAAATTATGCCAAGTATCTACTAAAGGAAGGCAGTATAATTGAAAAGCGAGAGTTGTTAGGGAATCTACGGAGTAGGCTGGTTTATAAAGAAAAGAGTGTTGCCTTAGTCTAGTAAAATAAATTGTTATAAAAAAGCCTCACGGTAAAGTGAGGCCTTTTTTTCGATTAGGGCACGACGTTATTTTTTTCCAATTCTGATCCGCTCTTTTTCAACTTCTCTTGCTGGTCTTTGTTCGGCCTCACGTCTTGTGATGAATCGACCATCGCCAGAGTCTCTGAAAGCAGTTCTTTTTGGTTCGTTTTTGCTACTCATACTCTTCTTTGCTTGGTTTATTAAAATGCAGTATAATCATAATGTACCTTTGATAGACAATCGACCTCCGACTCTGCCACGAGTCGCGTCAAATAAATTGTGGTTTTACTGCCACTTTTTATTTTAGCACGATGTTCGGTTTAAGTCAACACTGTTCGTTATGGCTTGACATTAATTTATATCTAAACTATAGTATTTATATATAACTGAACATAATAGTATGCTTGATAAAACTAATTTTTACATAAATTTAGGGAAAAATATAAAAAATGCGAGAGGTGAAAAAAAATTTTCAATGGATAAGTTCATTGAGGTAGCCAATTTAGATATGAGTAAAAGCACCTTGTCTGCCATTGAGAATGGCAAGCAACAGGTATCAGCTTTCCAGCTCTATCTAATTACCGAGACTTTAGATTTAAAAATCACTGAACTTCTCCACGGACTTGAAGCTATGCACGGTGACAATCAAGAAGACTTATTAAATAAGAATGATTTAAATAAATTAGAGAATTTATAATATGGCTGATTTTATCAATGAAAAAGTTAAGTTAGCTGTTGAGAGCGCGGAAAAGATTTTGAGTAAACATAAAATTACTAAAGCACCAGTTAATATTGAAAAGATTGCTGAGTCTATGGGGATTGATGTGGCAAAGATTAAATTTTCTACGGATGAGATCTCCGGCGCAATCAAGATGAGAGGCAAGGAAGGCAGGCCGGTAATCGCGGTCAATCAAGATCATTGCGCTGAACGCCAAAGATTTACTATCGCTCATGAGATTGGGCATTTTGTGTTGCATAGTATTGATAATCTACACGTTGATTCTAATAGTGTTTATTTCCGAGACTCCAACGCCTTGCATACTACAACTAATGTTAAAGAAGTACAGGCCAATCAATTTGCAGCTGAGTTGTTAATGCCACGGGATATGGTTATTGCAGATTTGCGTGGTAAATTTAAATTAATCAATAAAGATGAGGATGTTAAAACTGTTGCTGGGTTGGCAAAGAAGTATAATGTTAGCCAGCAAGCGATGATGATCCGCATTGGGGGGTTAGTAATATAATAAATTTATTTGAAATAAATATGGCATTCAATGAAAACACAAGAGTGAAAATACCGGCGATTTTGCACCTCTGTAGGCTTGGTTTTAACTACTTACCACTTTCAAAAGCAAAATGGGATGAAGGCACAAATATATTCACTGAAATCTTCCTTGAAAGTATTGCAAAAATTAATCTAGATTTGGAGACTGATGACGCAAAGAGGGAATTTGAAAGAGTGTTACTGACTCTTGATAATGAGGATCTTGGCCAAGAATTCTACAGAAGGTTGACTTCAACTTCAGACATTAAACTTATTGATTTTCAAAATTTTGAAAATAATTCTTTTCATGTCGTCACTGAGCTTCCTTGCAAAAATGGAGAGGATGAATTCAGGCCAGATATTACTCTTTTGATTAATGGGATGCCACTTGCCTTTGTTGAAGTTAAAAAGCCAAATAATCGAGAGGGTATATTGGCGGAAAGAAATCGTATCAATGTTCGTTTTCAAAATGAGAAATTCAGGAAATTTATCAACATTTCTCAGCTTTTAGTTTTTTCCAACAACATGGAATATGACAACGAATCAATTGATCCAATTCAGGGTGCTTTTTATGCTACCTCGTCATATCATAAGGCAATTTTTAATTGCTTCAGAGAAGAAGATGTTGAAATTTCAAAGAGTTTGAAAGCTGAAGATGATCAATTAGAGAACTTGGTTTTGGTGGACAATAATCTTTCAGCTATCAAGCACTCACCTGAATTTATCACGAATAAAAATCCAAATACTCCAACCAACAGAGTCTTAACTTCTTTGTTTAGCAAGGACAGGTTGGTAATGTTTCTGAGGTATGGCATTGCTTATGTGAATGAGGAAAGCGGAATTGAAAAACACATAATGCGGTATCCTCAATTTTTTGCAACCAAGGCTATTGAGAAAACCATAGACAAGGGAATTAAAAAAGGAATCATTTGGCACACTCAAGGTAGTGGTAAGACTGCATTGGCATTCTATAATGTGCATTTTTTGACGGATTATTTTCAGAAACAGAGTATTATTCCGAAGTTTTATTTTATCGTTGATCGGATTGACTTGATGATTCAGGCAAGGCGTGAATTTACAAGTCGAGGATTGGTTGTGCATACTGTTAATTCAAAAGATGAGTTATTGCGAGATTTCAAGAGTCAAGCTGCTATTCACAATTTAGCTGGTCAAAGAGAAATCACTGTTGTTAATATTCAGAAATTCAAAGATGATGACAACGTTTTGCATGTCGCTGATTATGATATAAGTTCGCAACGGATTTATTTTTTGGATGAAGTGCATCGAAGTTATGATCCTGAGGGGAGTTTTCTAGCAAATCTGATAGCTTCAGATCGTAACGCTATTTTGATTGGGCTTACTGGCACGCCTCTGATTGGCGAGGGTAGAAATTCTAAGGGTATTTTTGGTGATTATATTCACAAGTATTACTATAATTCGTCAATTGCAGATGGCTACACACTAAAGCTTATTCGCGAGGGAATTGAAACGAATTATAAAATTCAATTGGCAGAGGCTTTACGACAAGTGGAAATTCTAGAAGGAGATGCTGACCGCAGAGTTATTTATGCGCATCCAAAATTTGTCGAGCCGATGTTGGATTATATCGTGGATGATTTTTTGAAAAGTCGAATGATGCATGGCGATGATACTTTCGGCGGAATGGTGGTTTGTGATAGTTCGGAACAGGCGAGGGAAATGTCTAGAATTTTTGCAAGAAAATATTCCGAGAAGCTTAAATATTATTTTGAAAAAACAGGCAATTATTCGTTGAATAGTAGTCCTGATATTTCAATTATAAACGATAGCACCGGTGGTTTGGGCGGAGCTTTGATTTTGCATGATTCAGGAAGTAAGGATGATCGAAAACAAGCCACGGAAGATTTCAAGGCAGGAAAAATTGACTTGTTGTTTGTCTACAATATGCTCCTTACTGGCTTTGATGCTAAAAGATTGAAGAAGCTATACATTGGCAGAATCATCAAAAAACACAATCTTTTACAAACTCTCACGAGAGTAAATCGTCCATACAAGGATTTCCGTTTTGGTTATGTGGTGGATTTCGCCGATATTCGTAAAGAATTTGATGCAACCAATAAAGCATATTTTGACGAATTGCAATCTGAACTGGGGGATGAGATGCAGAATTATTCCAACTTGTTTATGTCCAAGGAGGAAATAGAAAAAGAAATTGAAAATATCAAAGAGACACTTTTTCATTTCGACCTTCAAAATGCTGAGATATTTTCTCAACAAATTACTCAAATTGAGGATCGCAAAAAAGTTCTTGATATCAAAAAGGCATTGGAAAATGTGAAAAATCTATATAACACTATTCGCTTGTTGGGATATTATGAGCTTTTAGATAAAATAGATTTCAAAAAGTTGAATGAATTGTTTAATGAAACGGCGCATCATTTGGAATTGCTGAATCTTAAGGAGTCTATTCAAAATAGCACTGATACGACAAACCTTCTCAATGTAGCTTTGGAAAATGTTTTGTTTATGTTTCGCAAAGTTTCAGAGGAGGAATTGGTGATTGCCGATAAGTTGAAAAATATTCTTAAGAAAACTCGAGAGGAATTGGCGAAAAATTTTGATCCAAAAGACAAAGAATTCATTTCTCTTTATGACGAACTGAAGCGCTTGTTTGAAAAGAAGAATCTTGATGAGATAACACAAGAGGAAATGAATCAAAATATTGGCTCTTTGCAAAAAATTTATGATGAAATAACTGAGCTTAATCGCAGGAACAATTTGCTCAAAGCGAAATATGAAAATGACGCAAAATACGCAAGAATTCACAAGCGAGTATTGGAAGATGGGGGTGTATCAAAGCGTGAAAGTGATATTTTCGCATCATTAATGGAAATCAAAAAGCAGGCTGATAAAAAAGTGATTGAAAATCAGCGAATGCTTAGCAACGAAGGATATTTTCTGCAGTTTATGAGTCCTTTGGTGATTGGCGGTTTTGAAGAGCATGGAATGAAGCTTGATGCGGAATCAGCAAGGCATATTAATGGTGCGGTAGTTAATGAATATGTTAATGAATATAGCGGAAAAAATATATGACACAAGATTTCACAATCAAAACAAAACAATTGATCGACAATCTCAAGGGCATTTGCGCTCAATATGGATTGGGAAATGATGGGAATGAATTCAAAATCATTACTCAGGTTTTTTTGTATAAGTTTATGAATGACAAGTTTGGCTATGAGCTGAAACGCTTGGATTCAAAACTGAAAAACGCTGAAAATTGGGAAAAGGTCATTGCTGAATATTCTGACAAAGATTATGAGTTGCTTCTTTTAAAGATGAGCGCCGATAGTGCCAAGCTTAAGCGAGAGCATTTTTTGTCTAATCTTCACAATCGTCAAAATCAAGAGGAATTTGCCAAGTTGTTTGATGATACTTTGCGAGATATTGCTATTTTTAACAATGATATTTTTTCAGTTAAAACAGGCACAGGAGCAAAGATTGTTTTGTTTGATGAATTGAGTCAATATATTTCGGATAGTTCCCAGCGAGACAATTTTTGCAAAGCGCTTGTGAATCAGTTGGTGAATTTTAGTTTCGAGGATATTTTCGAACAAAAGTTTGATTTCTTTTCCACGATCTTTGAATATCTCATTAAAGACTATAACAAAGATGGAGGCGGAAAATATGCCGAATATTACACGCCTCATGCGGTTTCCAAGATTATGGCTTCAATTCTTGTAAATGCGCCAGTGAGTAATGTGACTTGTTATGATCCTGCAGCCGGATCTGGCACCTTGCTGATGAATCTTGCGCATGCAATTGGAGAGGATAAATGTACGATTTATTCTCAGGATATTTCACAAAAATCATCGGGAATGCTTCGACTTAATTTGATTTTGAATAATCTTGTCCATTCAATTTCCAACATTATTCAGGGTGATACTTTAAAATTACCATATCATAAAACTGGAGATCAACTGATGAAGTTTGATTATGTTGTTTCAAATCCTCCATTCAAGCTTGATTTTAGTGAGGCACGAAATGATCTCGACACCAAAACAAATAGCGAGCGGTTTTTTGCTGGAATTCCTAACGTCCCTAATAAGAAGAAAGAGTCGATGTCTATTTATTTGTTGTTTATTCAACACATTATGTTTTCGCTTGCGGAAAAAGGCAAGGCAGCCATTGTTGTGCCGACTGGATTTATCACAGCTCAAAGTGGAATTGAGAAAAAGATTCGTGGAAAATTGATCGAAAAGAAAATGCTTCGCGGGGTTGTGTCTATGCCAAGCAATATATTTGCTACTACTGGCACTAATGTATCGGTGCTTTTCTTGGATAAGGAAAATACAAAAGGGAAGATTGTTTTGATGGATGCTTCAAAATTGGGAACAACAATTAAGGATGGGAAAAATCAAAAAACTCTGCTTTCGTCAGAAGAGGAGAAGAAAATTATTGATACTTTCAATAAACGAGAGGGGATTGAAAATCTTTCAGTGGTGGTTAGCTATGATGAAATTAAAGAAAAAAATTATTCTTTCAGCGCCGGACAGTATTTTGAAGTAAAAATTGAGTATACAGATATTACGCCAGAACAGTTTTCGCAAAAAATGAGCGACTACAAAAAGAATTTGAATACTCTTTTTGCGGAGTCAAAAGACTTGGAAAGTGAAATTCAAAAGCAACTAAATAGATTGAAATATGATTAAGACAAAATTAAGACCATTGAGCGGATCCACTATACAACTTGTTGATGGAGACAGGGGTGTTAATTATCCTAATAAAAAAGATTTTAGTGATAATGGATTTTGTGTTTTTCTTGATTCCTCCAATTTAACAAAAAATGGCTTTGATTTTTCATCAAAAGTATTTATATCAAAGAATAAGGATGAGGCCATGGGAAATGGCAAATTAAAACGCGGCGACCTTGTTATGAATACACGCGGCACGATAGGAAATATGGGGGTTTATAAGGAGAATGTACCTTACGAAAATATTAGAATTAACTCTGGAATGTTAATAATTCGTGGTGGATCTGATTATGATAATGGTTTTCTGTATGGTTTTTTTAGAAGTAATCTATTTTATAAGCAAGTTGAAAACATAATGTCTGGGTCGGTACAAAGTCAATTACCAATTTGGATTTTCAATTTTATACAGGTTCCTGAATTAAGTATTCCAGCCCAACAAAAAATTTCTACTGTTCTTTCAGCTCTTGATTCCAAAATCGAACTCAACAACCGCATTAATGCTGGATTGGAACAAATGGCAAAAACTTTGTATGACTACTGGTTTGTGCAGTTTGATTTTCCTGATGAAAATGGCAAACCCTACAAAACAAGTGGCGGAAAAATGGTTTGGTGCGAAGAATTGAAACGAAATATTCCGGCGGGATGGGAGGTTAAAGAAATGAATAAACTTCTAACTAAAAATACTACTAAATTTGATTTTATTGATGATAAACACGATATTGACACGCTTGATCTGTCAGTATTGCCAAGTGCTACGATGTGTTTGAATGAAAAAAATAGTAGCAGTGCGTTTGGAACAAATTTATTCAAACTAAGTAAATTCGATATTCTGTTTGGTGGAATACGACCCTATTTATTAAAAGCCGGATTTTCACCTTTCGATGGGTTGGTTACTGGCACAGTACATTCTTTTAGAGTTAAAAATGACGACGAATATAATTTTGCGATTTTGACAATGACGCATAAAAGCATGTTCAATTTTGCAGTTGCTAATTCAAAGGGAACGAAAATGCCTGTGATTGGCGCTGATGATTTATTGACTTACAAAGTTGCACACAACGAAGATATAATAAAGACATTTAACGAATTCATACAATTTAGAGACATAATCGCCCATAATATTATTGAAAATCAAACACTCGCCGAACTTCGCGACTGGCTTTTGCCAATGCTTATGAATGGACAGGTAGCAGTAAAATAATAAATATGAATCCACTCAAAACAAATGGTCTGATAATACAGAATTTTCCACAAGAGAAATATGAATCTATCCACCATATTTTGAGTAGCAAATATGCAGAAAAAAAAGAATACGAACATTTTTCAGGAGCGTGGAATGCTATAGCTTATCGGTACAAAGCTACAATTGACCATGGAAGTGATTTCGTCAAATTATTAAAATTATATGGAACGGCACCACAGCCAGAAAAAAGATATTTACAAGAACAAGCGCTATTTAATCATTTCAGTTCGTACTTTTCAGTTTTTGAATCAATGTGTTATGGATTTTTTGCGATAGGCTCAATTGTTAGTCCAGAATTTTTTTCTATTAACGACCCGGCAGATCAACGAAAAATATCTCCAGAAACAACAAAAAGAACTTTTCAAAAAGCTTTTCTTAATGAACAAATCACTAAAACATTAATTGAGTTAATTAACGATTCTGAATTTGAAAATATTAGGAATACTAGGAACATTCTTACTCATCGAACAGCACCAGGAAGGAAGATTTATTTAAACATAGGAGAAGATGAATCACTCCCGACAGAATGGAAATTGAACAATAAGCCCTTAAATGAATTGATAGTTAAATCAAACGAGGATAATATGAAAAGGCTTTTAAACAATTCACTAACTGCAGGAGAAGTGTTTTGCAAATCTCATCTATAATTATATGGCAAGAAAAAATATTTTTAAAATACCCGCTAAAATAAAGAAGCAAATTGAAACATTTGGTCAGGATGACGTTGTTGTTGCTTGTGTAAAATATGTTTCAAACGAAGAAATCGATAAATACAAACACTTAAAGATGCGCTATATTAATGGCGAGCTTGTTCTTCCACCTTCAAAAACTCCAAATCCCAATTCTGGTAAATTTTCTCGTGCGAACATTGAAGGTATGGACAAAAAAAGAACTGATTTACCAAAAATTTCAAAAGAATTTAGCGCAGAAGCTCCAAATTGGAATGGCAATGGTACTCATGCTGTTTCCTATTCGCGAGATGTATATCAAAAAGATTTTTATCCACCCAAAGAAGTTGAATTAAAAATTGAACAAGTAGAAAAAAGAGAGAACGGTTTTAAAATAAAATTTTTAATTGATCAGGTAATTAATCGTAATACTTCAAATTTTGAAAAAGAATTATTGTATAACTTGAATTTATTACAAGAAAACATTGGGATGATAGATGTCTTTCCGAGTATGGCAACTTTGGCTGATTATGCAAAAACAGTTTATATTGATTGGGAAATATTACCGCCAGGAACTGTTGATGAGATTGTCGAGGCTTTGTTAAAAAACCAAAAAACAGGAAGTATTACTCCGGATCAAGTAAAAGTAATGAGGGAAAGAATAGGTGTCATGTCAAAATTAAAGCCCGTTGTGTATATAAAAGGGACAAGTGGTTTTTTAAGATATTTTGGGGCAAAATTCGGAGACGATTTTGTTGTTTTTGAAAATATAAAATATGGGAACGCTTTATATGTAATGTATAATTCATGGGTGGAGCTAAGTAAAAAAAGCAGGACAGAATTACTAAATGGACTAAGGGAAGATTTTGATCGTATAGAGCATAGAGATGGGTGGGAATATCTTTTACAAAAACTTGTTAGAGAATATAGATGTAAAACCAAAAAATAAATATGAAAATTAACAACATCCTTCGACTAAGCTCAGGACAAACATTCAAACTCATCATTGCTATTGTTATTTCCGAGCTTGCCGGCATTATTGGCTCGGTATTCACGACTCCATCAATTGCCGGCTGGTACGCGGGAATTGTCAAACCCGCTCTCAATCCCCCAGCATGGGTTTTCGGTCCGGTCTGGACGACATTGTTTGCGCTGATGGGTATTGCGGCATTTTTGGTTTGGGTCTCCTATGCCGAAGCTTCGGCGGATAAAAAGAAAGTGATCAAGGTCGCGTTAATATTGTTCGGTGTTCAGCTGGTACTGAACACGCTTTGGTCAATTATTTTTTTCGGTCTGCACAATCCTGGTGGGGCGTTGATTGAGATTGTGATTCTCTGGCTCGCTATTCTTGCCACCGTTATTGCCTTTGCAAAAATCTCTAAACCAGCCGCTTGGTTGCTACTGCCATATATTCTTTGGGTTAGTTTTGCGATGTATTTAAACTATGCCATCTGGGCGTTAAATTAGTTTTAAGAATCCAAAAAGAAAACAAGAAATTTGGCAAAAATATTGGCAAAAACTATGTCAGAATATTATAAATCAAAAAGGACAAGGAATATCTTTGATCCAAAATCAGTTGAGCCATTTAAGATTAGTCGATCTAAGATTGATATGTTTTTGAATTGTCCGAGATGTTTTTATGTTGATAGGCGGCTAGGAGTTGGCCAGCCACCTGGTTATCCCTTTAACCTAAACTCAGCTGTTGATGCCCTATTAAAAAAAGAATTTGACATACATAGAGCCGGAAGCACAGCTCATCCGCTGATGAAGGCCTACGGCTTGAATTTGGTGCCATTCCAGCATGAGATGATGGATGAGTGGAGAGAAAATTTTAAGGGAGTGCAGTTTTTACATAAATCAACCAATTTTATTGTGACTGGAGCAGTTGATGATCTATGGGTTGATAAAAAAGGTTTAATTCATATTGTTGATTATAAGGCTACCAGCAAGACCAGCGAGGTAAATCTAGATGCTGATTGGCAGATCGGTTATAAACGTCAGATGGAAGTATATCAGTGGTTGATGAGGCAAAAAGGCTTTGAGGTTTCTGATACCGGCTACTTTGTTTATTGTAACGGTCAAACTGATCGCAAGGCGTTCGACGGTAAGCTGGAGTTTGATATTAAAATCATTCCTTATGTCGGCGATGATTTTTGGGTTGAAAAAGAAATTATTAAAGCGCACAAATGTTTGATAAGTAATAAAATTCCAAAGTCAGGAGAGAGTTGTGATTATTGCAGTTATGTCTCAGCTGTAAAAAATTATCATAAATAACATGATCAATTATAAAAATTGGGAAAATGAATATAAAGAAGGTAAAACTTCTGAATGTCCACATTGTAGTAGTGAGGACAATGTGCATGTTTGTAGAAATTGCTACAAAGACATAAGCATGGATATTTGCTGGCAACACAAAGGAGTTTGCGAGAAGTGCCGTAATTATATTGATATTGAAATTCCAAAAATTGAGCAGATAAAAAAAGATTTGGGAGTTAAGTGCACCTGTAATGATGAACATTGCGCAAAGTGTTTACTGGTAAACTGTAAGGATGAAAATTGCACAGTCCATACAAATGAGCGAAAAGAAAATTTTAGAACCAAATATAAAAATAGATAATAACAATAATATGTCAGTAAATTTTTTTGAATCTATCGGGATTGCGGGTATTGAGAGAATACACTCACAAATGATTTATTGGATTTTGAAATCCGATGTTCTTTTGTTTTCGCAAAAGAATAAAATTATTAATGAACTATTTAAGAAAGAACAGGGTTATAAGAACATTGAAATAGTAACCGAGCACAAAAGTATAGATATATTAATTAAAGCTGACAACTGCGTATTTATAATTGAAAATAAGCTAAAGACATCCGAGCATAGTAGTCAACTAGAAAAATACAAAGAGGTTATGACAGACGATGAAAATTTTAGCGGGCATGATAAATATTACTATTATTTAAGTTTGGTCAATGAAGATAAAACAGGGACAGGATGGCAAAACTTGTCTTATGTTAATTTTTATGAAGCCCTACGTAAGTTTAAATTCAATAATCCAAACAAGGCCGAACAATTTATTTTTAACGAATATCTAGTTTCACTTGAGAGGTTGATTAGCGTTTATGGTTCTTTTGATTTAAATCATAGAGCCTTTGCTAATGTGTTTACCGATGGCAGTAAGACCAAAGACGAAAAATATAAAATTTCTAAAAATTATAGTCTCGACCAGCTTTATGTTCTAGACAATCAGCTGGAAACAATATTTCAGAAATATTTTATAGAAAAGGTTGCAAAAAAATTAAATTTAAATGGAAATAAGTACAAGATAGATGAAAGTAACGGCACGGCATTATTACAAATAACATTTGAAGGGTTAAATATGGGCGATGCGACATTTATTGTTGGTCTGCAATTTCAAGGAAGAGCCGTAAAGTTAAACTGTGCCTCGGATGATTATAAAAACTCCAAAAAAGAAGACCTGCCGAAAAAAATATGTGACATTTTCGAAGTAATGGCGGAATGTGATGACTTCAGATTAAATCATTCAAAAACCAAGGCCTATATTTCAATTTCTGAAAAAGAAAAAATGGATAGTGATTTATGGCAAAAACCTTTTGATGATATTTGTAAGATTTTTAATGATAAAATTAAAAAATTTGAGCCAATTGCTAAGAAATTTTGTCAAAGTTGTAAAAATTAATTTATTAAGAAGTGAAAAAAATTATACTTCACATCCCCCACTCTTCAACTAATATCCCAATCAAAGATGGCTATGTTGTTTCTGATGTTGAACTTAGGAGCGAGATGATAAAACTGACCGATTGGCATACAGATGATCTTTTTCAGCACAAAGAGGCAATGCAAATAATTACACCGTTCTCTCGACTATTTTGTGATGTAGAAAGATTTCCAGAGGATAAGGATGAAGTAATGGCCAAGGTGGGGATGGGCATGATTTATACAAACCTTGATAATGGAAAAGTTCTAAGAAGCATTAATGCTGAGCTAAGAAATAAAATCTATAAACAGTTTTATCAAGAGCATCACAGTAAATTTTTACAAAGAGTAGAAGAATTTCTAGGACGTAACGACAGGTGTTTAATAATCGATTGCCATTCATTTTCCAGTATTCCATTTGAACGGGATTTAAACAAAACTCTGCCAAGGCCAGATATTTGTATTGGCACTGATGATTTTCATACGCCAAAAACTTTGGTTGACGCTACTGTTAAATATTTTGAAAATAATAAATTATCTTGCAAAGTAAACATGCCTTATGCCGGAACAATCGTTCCGCTAAAGTATTATTTGAAAGATAAATGCGTGCAATCAATAATGATAGAAGTGAACCGGAATTTGTACTTAGAAAAAAACTCTAATGAAAAAAATAAAAATTATAAAGAAATAAAGGAAATTTTAAATGGTTATATCGATGAAGCGGTTAGAATTTATAAAGAAGGGTGCAAAAAATAATATGAAAAAAATTCTATCATTATTAATAAGTAACAAATTTCATATTATTTTATTTTTTACAATAATTTTATTAGTAATTATTATTGGAATTTTTGGCAAGAAGATAGATGATAGCACGACTAAGGAAGGTTATTTTTCTTCAATACCCAGTAATTTAACCTACGACAAAGTTGTTAATTCAAAATTGGAGCAAACCAATACGCCAGAGATATATAAAAGTAAATATGACGGAGAAATAATTAGGTGGCAGGGAAAGATCAGTGCCTATCATTCCCAAATTACTGGGATTAAGTTTTGCGTGATTGATGAAGAGCATCAAAATGTTGATATTGATAAGCCATGCGATTGGTTCTGGGCTTTTTCTGATGATGTTATGAATGCAGACAATCTTGAAGTAAATCCAAATTGGGATGGTTATTGGGTTAACTATATTTTGAGGTATTATAAAGTTCCTTTTAATGAAAAGGATTATTTTTATAACGACATATACACATTAGAAGGAAGAATTAATCGTATTGATTGTGGGGTGGACAACAAGTGCGTCCCTAATATTGATATTTTAGGGATAACAAAATAGATTAACTGAGCATTTTTAGCGACTATAAAATCTAATAGAAAATAATAAAAGCCTCCAAACGGAGGCTTTTATAATGTCTATTAGTTCGGTGTCCCGTCGGGGTTGTGGATAAGTGCCAAAGGTCAATTAATGAAATTTGGCCAATCTTAAAAGCCCTCGGGTCTGCCGATAATAAAACTCTCTAAGCGGAGCGGACGGGACTCGAACCCGCGACCTCTGCCGTGACAGGGCAGCGCTCTAACCAACTGAGCTACCGCTCCAGTATTAACTATTAACAATTTACCCTCGGGGGAGGCTATGTGTCAAACAAAAATAGCCGAAAACGACTATTTTTATCTGAATTTATGTTAACAGAATGCTTTCTGTTAGTCAAGATTGGGTGCTTTATGTACTACTGGGATTTTCTGGATTCCTGCCTTCGCAGGAATGACACATAGAAAAGGAGGTGTTTAGGAACGTATCAGTTTTAGTAGTTCTCTGGTTTTTTCTTTTACCAATAATTTGGTTCTAGCCTCGACGTTTAGTCGGAGCAATGGTTCGGTGTTGGATTTTCTGATGTTGAAACGAAAATCTGGGTATTCAATCGAGAGGCCGTCCAGCTTATTCTTTTTGCCGCCCTTGAAAAGTTTTTCAATCTTTAAGAGGGTCTTGTCTGGATTTTCAACGATTGAATTTATTTCACCTGAAATCGGATATTTTTTTATTATCGGTGCAATAAGTTGAGAGAGCTTTTTTTGTTCGGTTGCTAGAAGGTTGATAAGTATTAATACTGGAATCAGCCCAGTATCGGCATACCAAAAATCTCGGAAATAAGTATGGCCGCTTGATTCGCCTGAAAAAATAGCATTTTCTTTCCGCATGCATTGTTTGATATAGGAATGGCCGACACGTTCTAAAACTGCCTTACCTTTCATTTCTTTTGTAGCATCAACGAGGGCCCAGGTGTAGCGAGGATCATAAACAATTTTTTCGCCCTTTTTACCAATCAATAACGATCTTATTAATAGATGATTGGTGTAATACGATTCAATAAAATTTCCCTTGTCATCACAAAAGAAAACACGATCAGCATCAGCATCCCATGCTACGCCAAAATCTGCCTGTGATGTTTTTGTCAGCTTCACAAATTCCGGGCGGTTTTCCGGTACGAAAGGATCAGGCCGGCCTTTAGGGAAGGTGCCATCTGGGACGTCATTCAATCCGATTAATTGCCAAGGCAGGTTATTTAATTTTACAAAACGCTTTACAACTTCTCCTTCATAACCGAAGTTTGGATTGATAACTATCTTAAAAGGCTTAATTTTTGCTTGGTCTAAAAACTTTGTAGAAAAATTGCAAAAAACATCTAAGACATTTTTCTTTTCTACCTTACCAGGTTTTTCTGCTTTAATTTTTTGCCAACCAGTTGCAACCATATCCCGTAAATTTTCAATGCCGTTTTCTTTACTGATTGGTTGTACTTCCTTCTTTACTAGTTTCAAGCCATTATATTCTTTTGGATTATGAGAGGCGGTAACTTGTATCCCCCCTGCTAGTTTATAGTGGCCAACGGCTAAATAATACATTTCTGTTGAACACAAGCCGATGTCTAAAACGTCACAACCGGCCTCAGTAAGTCCTTTGATGATTGCTTTTTTAAGTTGCGGTGAGCTGATACGCACGTCCATACCGACGGCGATCCTACCTTTCGGTTTAAAAAATTTTACATATGCCTGGGCGATTTCAAAAAAATTTTGGTCATCGAAATCTTCATTATAAATACCGCGGATATCATAGGCTTTAAAAATGGCAGGGTTTATTTTCATAATTTTTCAGTTAATTTTCTTTTCTTTAGAGCTTAATGAACTCTTCATATAACTATTATATAGATTATTGATAAATTGACAACGGCAACGGCTATTAATTATTAATAAATAAAATCATATGGCACCGATTCCAACCAGCATAGTGGAGGAGATTTTTGGCCAAATTTTTGGCGGCTAGCGCATTTATTTTATCAGCACAAAAAAAACCGTCTCAAGTTGATGATGAGACGGTTTTTATTATTCAGTTTGAGAGAAGCTACGATCTTTTAAAGAAAAGAAAGATGCCGCCCAGGCCCCAGAGGATGGCGAAGAAACAAAGTAGCCAGCCGAGAACGGGGATGGCGAAAATGAATCTAGTTAAAATAACGCCGAGAATTAATGCCAGCATCATATTGCTTTTTTGGTTGGCAAAGAGTTTTTCTAGAATGACCCGCCCGATCAAGATTCCGACAATAATTTTACTTATCCAGATCATAATCAGCCAGAGTGCCATCAAGGTAAGGGCTAGAGGGATGCCAATCAAGGTGATCATTAAAACTAGAGCGACGAGAGGGGTGAGGAATAAAATGATCAACCCCCAGCCGAGTGCAGGACCAAAGTGTTCAAGCATTTCGTCGGTTATCTCCCTGACCTGGTCTCTGAACAAGCCGATCAAAACCAAACCGCCGATGATAGAGGCAAATATTGAAAAAATCACACCCCAAAGCCAATCGATGGGCGATTCTTTTTGATAATTTTCTTTCCATTCATTTCTTTTTACCTCTCCGCCGATTGAGCCCTCGCCCTCAAAGCGGGCATCTTTGTTGGCTGTGTAAAGCAGACTGCCACCGACTTGCGCATTATTGGAAATGGTTAAGCCTGGCTGATTGGTTTTTTTATCATCGATCCAAAGCTTAACATTCTTGCCTATTTCTCCGTTTAAATTTATGACCGAACCGGCCCCGGTCAAATCGCCGGAAATTTTACCTTTTATATTTGTTGCTGCGGCCGCCATCAACATTTCTCCACCGATGGTTGAATTGTCATTAGTGTTTATACTCGCTGCGGCTACTGTTAAATTTTTGCCGATTGAGCCGTTTACCGAAAGTGCATTAGTAAGCACGCGCACGCTGCCAACGACTTTGCCATTGATGTTGATGCTTTGACCGGCGCAGATGACATCACCGCCCACCTCTCCATTTACATTGATTGACTGACCGGCACAAATCAAGTCGCCGGTGATTTTGCCATCGATGTTCAAGTTGCTGCCGGCCGCATAGTAATTGTCATCGATAGTTTGGTCTTGATTTACAGCAATATTTTCGCCGCTCTTGGCGGTTAGAGCCGATGCTCCAAGAGGCAGTAGAAGCAAGGCAAAAATCGCGAGTAACAGTTTGCTTGTTTTTGTCATAAAATTATGGTTTAATAAGTTTTACTAAAACTTTATAGAATTATTATAATCATTTTAAGTAATGACAGCAATAAATAGATTGTTTACTATATGTTAAATGCTACTGAAAAAGCGATTAAGGAACTATTAACCTTATCTATTCAAACCAGGGAGGAGTTGTTGGCGCAAAAAAGAGTTATTGCCAAAAAGCATGGCTTGAAAATTTTGGCGAACTCGGAAATTTTGAAATTCTTGTCACGGCCGGAAATCAGCGAAGACTTGCCCTTGCAAAAAATCTTGCGCAAGCGGGCAATCCGTACGCTTTCCGGTATTGCGCCGGTGGCGGTTTTGACTAAGCCCTTTGCCTGTCCCGGAAAATGCGCCTATTGTCCCACAGAAAAAGACGTGCCGCAAAGCTATTTATCCAATGAACCGGCTGTGATGCGGGCGATCCGTTGCGGTTATGACGATCGAATTAATCGTTATCGGTGGTACTTGGAGTGTTTTGCCGATCGAGTATAAATATTGGTATATAGTAAACTGTTTTAAAGCAGCGAATGATTATCGTAAAACACGTAAGGCACAAGGCGTAACACAAAAAGCTATCAGTAAAAAATTATCAATCAAAAAACTCAAGACTGTTTTACTTGAGGAGCAAAAGAAAAATGAGAAGGCGAAATATAATATTATTGGCCTGACTCTGGAAACACGACCGGATTATATTGATGAAAAAGAATTGTTGGAGATGCGAGAATTGGGGGCGACGCGAGTGGAGTTGGGCGTACAGGCGATTGATGATGCGATTTTAAAATTGAATAAGCGTGGGCATGGAGTTGATAAAATAATCGAGGCGACAAAATGGTTGCGCGATTTTGGATTCAAGATTACCTACCACCTAATGCCTGGGTTACCCGGGGCAACGGCGGCTAAGGACTTGAAGATGTTTAAACAGCTGTTTACGGATGAGAATTTCCAACCGGATCAGATCAAATTTTATCCTACCGTAGTGACGCGCGGCAGTCTTTTGTATAAGTGGTGGAAAGCGGGTAAATATAAACCTTATTCCGATAAAGTTTTGCAGAAATTGATTATTGATTGTAAAAAATTTATTCCGCATTATGTGCGCATCATCCGTTTGATCCGTGATATCCCTGGCGAGTCGATTGTGGCTGGCAATATCATTACTAACTTGCGCCAGGTAATGCAGCAGAAGGGTGTGGAGTGCAATTGTATCCGTTGTCGCGAGGTGAAAGAAAAATCAATTACCAATTATCAATTAAGAATTACGAATTATAAGGCGAATGGTGGCAAGGAATATTTTATTGAGGTATGTAGTATGGATGAGAAAGTTTTGTATGGTTTTTGTCGGTTGAGATTGCCATCATCGCATAACGCACAACGCATAACGCACAACGCTTTAAATGATGCTGCTTTGATTCGGGAATTGCATGTTTATGGCGTGTTGGTGGCAGTGGGGAAAGATAAGAAAATTCAGCATGCTGGTTTTGGCAAAATGCTTATGGCTGAGGCGGAAAAGATTGCTAAAGAAAATGATTTTGAAAAGATGGCAGTTATTTCCGGAGTGGGTGTGCGGGGGTATTATAAAAAACTGGGATATAAACTCAAAGACACCTATATGGTGAAAAAGTTATAGTCAAAAGAATTAAGTTTTTTGAAAAGTCCGCGATTTGGCGGACTTTTTGCTTTCATTTAAACTTAATCATTTTCTCTTAAAATGTTATAATTATTTTGTGAACTGCGAACTTTAAATGCGGTAATATAAGGAGTTCCCATGCGAGTATTGAAGATTTTAAAGATTAACAAAGATTTTCGGGATTGGATGTACCAACGACTGTGTTTTGCAGACAAAGAAGATTGTGAACGATTTATATTGTTCTGTCGGGCTTTCCAAGGAGCTGGCGGTTCCATTAGGAACAGCTTTGTCTACTGGATTGATCCGGAGTCAGAATCAGGCGCCCTCCTCGAAGGCAGCTTGATCAAAAAACTTGACCCAAAGGTTGTTGCCACCATGCAGCAATTTATAAATTTTCAAGGAAATCCTTTGGTGGTCAGCCACAGAACAACAAAAGATGGAATAAAATTCGAAGTTTTAAATCCATCTTTTGCGGGAGTTGAAAAAATGCCAAACATGCAAGCGCATACCTAGCGGTGTATCCCACCGCTTTTTATTATCATGGATTGACATAATTAATCATTAAATATAAATTGTATGAGTCCATTCGGAAAATTTAATTCAGCCGAATCGATAATAACGTCAAAGGAGGAAAAAGAGTTGAGTGAAAAACCAACGGAAATATTTGACAGGATCCTTGCAGAAGATGGTCCCGAGA
>LBWY01000006.1:38611-40564 GCA_000995135.1 Parcubacteria group bacterium GW2011_GWE2_39_37
CCATCAGGAAAGAAAAATTTTTCAGCGATATCATGGTGAAGGACGCTGGAAAGATGCCAAGCGTATTGTGGAAGGCTCAATTAAAGAGTCGAGTAAACCTGGGCGCATGGATCGACTCAAGAATTTGTCGGGCATGAACTATGAGGATATTTAGGAAGAAGCAATTCTTCCTTTTTTATTTCCGCCCCCTTTAACAAAGGCTTCGTCGTGAGCGTTCGGCTGAGCTCACGCCGAAGCCTCAGCCGAACGAGGTTAGGGGAATTTATTTCTTTGACAAATAGTTTTTTTTGAAATATAATAATAGTGTAGTTTATAATAATATTAGCAAAAATAGCAATGAAATATAGATTTTCACAACATGGCTTGATATTTGTTTTTGAGAAGTAGAAAAAAATACCCTGTCATCTCGACGAGTCAGCAGACGAGGAGAGATCTCGGGGAAACGTAAATAGATTGAATTAGAAAAAGCCTTGGTGCATCATTTAAGAATTTAAAATATAAATTTTAAAGATTAATTACTACTTATCGCCGAGATCCCTCACCCTAAAGGGATTCGGGATGACAGAGGGATGGGGTCTAGTCATTTTTATAAAAACATATGGAATATACAACAATAAAAAAAGAAGATGCGGAGGTCAGTAAGATTTTGGAAGCTGAGCGTGTTCGACAGCAGGAGGGGATCGAATTGATTGCCAGTGAAAATTATGTTTCGGTGGCGGTGCAAGAAGCGCTCGGTTCAATCTTTACTAATAAATATAGCGAGGGTTATTCTGGAAAAAGATATTATGCCGGAAATGAATTCGTGGATGATGTCGAAAATCTTGCCATTAGCCGGGCAAAAGAATTGTTTGGCGCAGAGCATGTGAACGTGCAGCCTTTGTCCGGCTCACCGGCTAATGCAGCAGTTTATTTTGCTACGGTAAAACCAGGCGATAAAATTTTGGGTTTGAAGTTGGATCATGGCGGACACCTATCCCATGGCCATCCGGTGAATTTTTCCGGCATGCTTTATGATTTTGTTCAATATACAGTAAAAAAAGAAACTGGAGAAATAGATATGGATGAAGTTCGAGAAATCGCTTTGCGTGAGAAACCAAAAATGATTTTGGCGGGCTTTTCCGCCTACTCCAGAAATATGGACTGGAAAAGATTCAAAGAAATCGCAGACGAGGTCGGGGCAATCACTTTTGCCGACATTGCTCACATTGCCGGTTTGATTGCCGGCAAGCAGATTGAAAGCCCAGTGCCATATTTTGACATTGTCACAACTACCACTCATAAAACTTTGCGCGGGCCTAGAGGGGCAATGATCATGTGTAAGGAAAAATTTGCCAAAGACATCGACCGCGCAGTTTTTCCTGGCATGCAGGGCGGACCGCATGATAATAATACTGCCGCCAAAGCAATTGCTTTTGGTGAGGCATTGAAACCGGAGTTCCAAGCCTATGCCAAGCAGGTAATTTTGAATGCCAAGGCCATGGCTGATGAATTAATGAAAAATGGTTTTAAAATAATTTCGGATGGTACTGATAATCATTTGATGGTCGTCGACCTATCTAACCAGGGCTTGGTTGGCAAAGAGGCAGAGGTGGCTCTAGACAAAGCAGGAATATCCACTTCCCGTTCCACCATTCCTTATGATATTAATCCACCAATGAATCCTTCCGGCATCCGCTTGGGCACACCGGCCGTGACTACCCGTGGCATGAAAGAAGCTGAAATGAGACAGATCGCTCAATGGATAATCGAAGCTTTGAAAAATAAAGATGATGATAATAAATTGGAAGCAATCAGACAGGAAGTGAAATCGCTTTGCGCTAAGTACCCGATTCCTACCTTTTAATCCACATGTTTAAATATTGTCCACTTTGCAAGGAAGAATTAAAAAATGAAAATAACCATTATTTTTGCAATGGCTGTAAATTTGATTTTTATCACACTCCTAATCCAGCT
>LBWY01000007.1 GCA_000995135.1 Parcubacteria group bacterium GW2011_GWE2_39_37
TTATTAAAAGATATCGGTGTAAAATATAATGTTAAAAATGCCGAAGGTGCTAACCTGGAAACAGAAGATTTTAGAGAAGTCATTAAAAGAACAGGTAAATAAAACACAAACATAATTAAATTATTAGCCCTCTTGACGAGGGTTTAATAATAAGATAATATATCAATATAAATTGATATAATTTAAATTGATATGAATAAGGAATTATTTTCATTCATCAGAGCGATAGGGGAGCCTAAGCGGATGTTGATACTTAATCATCTAAAAAAAGAATGCTGTGTCGGTGAGCTTTGGAAGAGATTGGGAATGGCTCAAAATCTAACCTCCCATCATTTGCGTGTCTTAAAGCAGGCCAAATTGATAAAGTCGGAAAAACGAGGTTTAAAGGTGGTTTATGAGCTTAACCAAGAAAACATCAACAAGAATTTAAAGATACTCGAAGGTTATTTAAAAAAATAAATAAACCGCAACCTGAGTACGAATAATTCATCACTTAATCATCAATAATATGTATGATATCGCAATTATCGGCGCCGGCCCGGCAGGGTTGAACGCCTCAATTTATGCAGCGCGCTATGGTCTTAGATCGGTTGTAATCGGAGCGGTAACCGGAGGATTGGCGGGAACTACGCATGAGATCGGCAATTGGCTGGGCATAGAAAAAATCACCGGCTTTGAGTTGTCCCAAAATATGATCACTCATGCCAAAAGCTATAATACACCGATTGTTGAAAGAACAGTCAGGAATATCAGAAAGCTCGATAACGGATTCGTGCTGGAAATTGACGGCACCGAACCAATTGAAGCAAAAACTTTGCTTTTAGCTACCGGAACCAGCCATCGTCATTTAAACTTACCCAATGAGGAGAAGTTTATCGGCAAAGGTATATCATATTGTGCTACCTGCGATGGTTTTTTCTATCGTAATAAGGTTGTGGCAGTTGTTGGCGGTAATGATTCTGCGGCCACGGCTGCGGTTTATCTTGGTGAGATTGCGCAGAAAGTTTATTTGATTTATCGCAATGATCAACTTAGGGCAGAACAGATCTGGCAAGACACGATTGCTAAGAATCCCAAGATTGAGGTTGTTTATAACACGGTAGTCGATGATGTTTTCGGAGAGGAGAAAGTATCCAGTATAAAAATTTCCGATAAATTAGGTAATTCCCGTGATTTGTCGATAGATGGTGTGTTTGTAGAGATCGGATCAGAGCCAAATTCTGGCTTATTCGGAGAATTGGATGTTGAATCGGACGAGCAAGGTTTTGTTAAAATAAAAAGTGATGGCCAGACAACGGCAGAGGGAATTTGGGCGGCTGGTGATTTAACTGATGGCTCTAATAAGTTTCGGCAGATTGTTACGGCCGCATCCGAGGGAGCGATTGCCGCTGCCAGCATAAGTAAATATCTTAAACAAAAATCTGTTGCATAGAAATATAATATGATAAATAAAATATTAGCTTTCGTGCAAAAGAATCTAATGTGGCTGATTATCGTCTCGATCAGTAGCGGGCTGATGTTAGTCTATTTCACTGGTGGCATCGCTTTCACTCCCTTTCTTTGCTTGGCAGCTGCTTTGTTGATGATTTATCCATCGTTAGTGCCATTAGATTTTAGTAAAGTGGCCGAGGTAAATAAACACAAGAGGATTATTATTATTTCCTTAATCATTAATTTTGTAATTTCTCCTTTGCTGGCTGTACTGATAGGCTGGTTATTTTTGTCACAAAGTCCTGGTTTGTGGCTCGGCTTGATTTTATTATCGATTCTACCCGGCGGTGGCATGGTTACGACTTGGGCCTATAAATCAAAGGCTGATATGCCGCTGACTGTTGGCATCGTCTTTGCGAATTTGATTGCCGCAATTGTTTTGGCACCATTTTATTTGGCGATTGCAATGAATAAGTTGACCATGCTGATAACACAACAAGCCGGTGGCAGTTGCGCAGTTTCTAAGGCAACTGGAGGGGTGCTTGATTGCCTATTCTCTAGCGGCGGTTCCATAAGTGCTCTAATGATTATCGTGCCTATTTTCTTTATCATCGTTATTCCATTATTACTAGCTTATTTCACACAATATTTTTACTTGAAGAAAGTCGGCCAAGAAAAATTTAACCGAATAAAGAGTAAGTTCGCTGCTTTTAGTAATTTAGGCATGTTGGTTGTGCTAGTATTATTGATGTCTATCAAGGAAAATAAGATAATATTTTCTCGACCAGATATAATACCAAAAGCCGTTTTAGTCCTGATCATATTCTATGTGATCAGTCTTGGTTTAGCCTGGAAATTAGGAAAAACTGTCGGTGGAGAAAAGGGCAGGGCGCTGGTCTGGGGTACATATCTGCGTTACATCACCTTGGCGCTTGGCTTGGCCATTTCATTGGTTTATCAAGACGCAGCTTACAGTTTAGTAATCATTATTGTCGTGCTGGCCTATCTAATCCAAATACCAAGTTCGTTCTGGTTGGTAAATAAATTTAATAAATAATTAAATATAAAAAGTATGAGTAAAGTAATTATCCTTACGGATCAAAATTTTGAGCAAGAAGTTCTAAAATCAGAGCTTCCAGTTTTGGTTGATTTTATCAAATGATTTTAATGGCAAGATGTCAGTAGCCAAGCTTGATGTTGACAATCCCGCTCATCAGGCGATTGCAGGTAAGTATCAAATTCAATCAATTCCTGCCTTGAAGCTTTTTAAGAATGGGCAAGTTGTTAAAGAATATTTAGGTTATCGTGATAAAAATACTTTTGTGGGTGAGTTGAATTTAGCTTTATAATATGTCCATGGTAAAAGAGTTAAGCCCGAGCGAGGCCAAATTAGAATTAGAAAAAGGGGCATTGCTTGTTGATGTCCGTGAAACTTATGAAGTTGACGAATTTGCCTGCGATGTGCCTGAGACATTGGTTATGCCTTTGTCAGAACTCCAAAATAAGTATCAGGAATTACCTATAGATCGTGATTTAATTATTGCTTGTGCTGGTGGTGGCCGCAGTTTGTACGCTGCTACATTTTTATCACAGCATGGCTACGACAAGGTTGCCAATCTTGACGGAGGAGTTTTTACTTGGCATTCTCAAGGCTTGCCAGTGAAGAAGAGCGGAAAGGGAGCTGAGAAGAGTGTTAATAGTTGTAAACTTTGGTAGACAGAAGAAGTTTACTTGATTTAATTGATTATGCTGTATAGCTAGCCTGACTTTAAGCCTTATTATAAAGTAAAAATAAAACTCTTTGCAGATTCTCTGATTGAATTGCAGATTTTGACAAAAGTAGCACAATGTGCTATTTTTTGTTATTCGCTAGAGTTTAAATTCTTAAGCGTGATAAAACGAGAAAGTTAATAAGCCAAGGGGGCGCCATGTACAAAACTGATAAAAAAGTTGTCGATTTGTCTGAAGTGGGGATGTTGTTGAAAGAGAATGCAGACACAATTTATCGTGTTGTGGTAAAGCCTGTCTATGGTCGAACGGCCAGAGAGATGCTTGAAGCAAATGGCAGGAAATAGTGGGAGATGATTTCAGAATTATGGCCTGAACATGATTCATTTTTTAGTTATAGTAATAAATCGTTTGTGTTCATTCAAATCTGTGCTGGCGAGCCAAAACGAAAGGAGATATTATGGCTACAAACAGTGTTATAGTATTTGTTGATAGGAGTGGAGACCCTATGGTTTCTGTGCAGGCTGGAAGAACTAGTCAGAAATACATTGAAGATTTGCGCAAGTATGGCTATTGTCATGTCCGCACCCTTACTCAGGACGTTCCAGATGAGATGAGTGTGCAGAAGCTCCTGGATGTTATCGAGAAGAATGACGATGATAATATGACCCTTTCCAGAATTTTGATTGCTTTCGCTGGAACAGTTTATGACATGGGGAGGGGGAGGAGATAGGGAGTCCAGGAGAATGAAAACGAGAATGCTGTTATCTAAGCTTTAATTGCTACTATCCGAATGCGGGGTGGCGTTGATAAACATGAACTTAGAGGCAATGAAAGGAGGACTGCAATGAATCTGGAAGAACTCATCCGCGAGGTTGGAGGTAATGTCTTTCTCAAAAAGGCGAAAGTGGAATTCATCGATAAGATTCCCGGTTTAAACAATGTCAGAGTCCAGATACGTATTCTGGACCCGAGCACTGTGCCTGTTAACAGGGTCGATACTTGGTTGGTCAAGGTCGATGATCATGGTGAAGTCGTATGCGTGCTTCAACCACACAACTTTATCATCGTTTTGGATCCAGAGTTCGTTCTTCGTCGAGCGATGTTTTTCCCGAATATCGAAATAAAAAGTGCAAAGCAGTACATCGATGCCATTCTGGATCGGGTATCCGTCGGAGATACGCTCGATGTCTTGCACATCATGCCTGCCAATAATCCCGGCATCTATTGTTCATTCAGCTTGGATTTGAGCAGAGCTGATGATCGCCTTGAAGAGGAAATCCGTGTCATTGTCCGTGGTGCAAAAACACCCAAGGAAGTGCTCGCCAAGTTCGAAGGAATAACCATTCTCCCTGCGCCTGGAAAAGTATACCATGTCCAAGGTGCTGGTGATGGCTTCGATATCCTGTTTCTCATTGGAAACGGCGATCGCCCTCGTACGATACACTGTGTCGAAGAAGGTTTCGATGACGCAGGATAATTCATTTCAATATCTCATAGTTAAAGCCGCATGGTTCGCACCTGCGGCTATTTTTTTAAAATAATCATTGGCTAGATGAATATTTACTGTTTTACTCGTAATTCATTTTAAAATTGTTTTGGCGTCTTACTGAAATTGCCGTTTTAAAAATTAATTCATGTTTTTCTAAGTTATTAACAGTAATATTAAGATGGTCAAGCATTTATTTGTGTTGTATTATAGTAGAGTGCTTGAGAGAATGTTTAATTAAAGATACCAATAATTATGAAAAATAGTAGATTTTATATATTGTGCGGTATTATTCTGTCCATGCTATTATCAGCTTTGGATCAGACTATTGTTTCTACGGCGATGCCGCAAATCGTCGGTGAATTGAATGGCCTTTCTCATCTTAGCTGGGTTTTTACTGCCTATATGCTGGCCTCGACTGTAGCCGTACCTATTTATGGAAAACTGTCAGATATCTTCGGCATTAAAAAAATGTACATTTTGGCTATCTTTATTTTTCTTTTGGGCTCAATTCTCTCCGGGATGTCCCAATCAATGTTGCAGCTGATCATTTTTCGTGCAATCCAAGGAATCGGGGGAGGTGCTTTGATGGTAAATTCTATCGCTTTGATCGGTGATATATTTCCCCCGGCGGAAAGAGGGAAGTTCCAAGGAGTATTGGGTGGGGTATTCGGCCTGGCCAGTATCGGTGGGCCATTTTTAGGTGGTTTTATAACTGATCTATTTTCTTGGCGATGGATTTTTTATATCAATTTGCCATTGGGTCTTTTGGCTGCGACAGTTTTATTTTTCGCTTTGCCAAAAATAAAAGCATCATCGCAGAAAAAGAAGATCGATTATGCAGGAGCTGTCTTGATTACTCTGACCCTGGTGCCATTGTTGTTGGCTCTGGTTTGGGGCGGCAGCCAATATGCTTGGGACTCAATGCAGATTATCATCTCTTTCATAGTCGCTTCGCTAGCTTTTATTTTATTTATTCTGGTAGAAAAAAAAGCCACAGAACCTATCTTGTCTTTGGATCTGTTCAAAAATAAGGTATTTACGATATCTGTGGCGGCAACCTTTTTGTCATCGATGGGTATGTTTGGCGCCATGATGTATATTCCTGTCTTTGCTCAAGGCGTAATCGGCGTTTCTGCCACCAATACCGGCATGATCATGATGCCGATGATGGTATCCATGATTGTCGCTTCGATTATCAGCGGTCAGATAGTATCAAGAACTGGCAAGTACAAAGCTTTGGCTGTCGCAGGGATGGCGATCTCTGCCTTGGCAATGGTTTTTCTTTCTAGGATAGATGTAGAGACTACAAAAGCCTACTTATCTTTAGGGATGGTCATAATGGGTTCGGGACTGGGACTCACTATGCCGATTTTTAATATCATCGTGCAAAGTGCTTTCAGTAAAGAAAGACTAGGAGAGGTAACTGCCGGTACCCAATTATTTAGAAGTATCGGTGGCACAGTTGGTGCGGCTATTCTCGGGGGAGTAATGAATAGCCAACTATCCAAATATCTTTCCGGAATAGAAAAAGATCCTTTTGTAGCTACTCTGGTCCGGCTTGATCCGGGTTCTGAATTTTCAAAAATTAATGGCGATGTTATCCAGGGCTTGCTCAACCCTGCTGCTCAAGAAAAAATCAAGCTGTTGTTGTCACAAACTCCCATAGCTTTAAAAGCGCAGTTGTTGGAAAATTTTGAAAAATTTTTAGGAATCATCAAACTTGGCTTTGCTAATTCTATTGAACAATTATTCATCACCTCAGGAATCATCATGTCGCTAGCCTTGGTTACGGTTTTTTTCTTGCCACAGATCTCCTTAAGAAAAAATAATAAAAATGCTTTGGAAGAGACCGGCTTGATATTAGAAACCGAATTAGCGCAATCAGACAAGGAGCATGAGCAAGAATTGTAAATTTTAAATTGTCATAAAAAACAAGGTTGCCCTTGTTTTTTTAATTATTTAAATAGTACCTTGCGTTACATAGTAGCGTATGGTAATATAAAGATAAGAATATAAAAATGAAATTATGTCCAAAATGAATGAAATCAATATTGAGAATACCAAAGCTCAGATGCGTCGGGGAATCCTTGAGTTTTGCATCTTGCAGGTTATCAGTCGGGATAAAATCTATGCCTCGGAAATATTGAGCGTTTTGAAAAAAGCTAATCTGATCGTAGTAGAGGGAACTGTCTATCCTTTGCTCACCAGGTTAAAAAATTCGGGGCACCTGGATTATGACTGGGAAGAATCAAGAAGCGGTCCTCCTCGAAAATATTACACTTTGACTGCCAGTGGCAAGATCTTTCTCAACGAATTGAAAAAGACCTGGCAGGGTCTAAGCACCTCGACCAACTCCATCATTAAAAACTTTAAATAAACCTATGAAAAATGCATTTTCAATCACTCTCAACGGCGTTGTCTTCATGATAGAAGAAGATGCGCAAAAAAAGTTATCAGATTATTTCGATTCGATAAAAAAATATTACGGAGATGACGGAGAAGAGATAATGAGCGATATCGAGGCGAACATCGCTGAAAAATTCAAAGAAAAAAACAAAGGCAATCAGCAGGTGGTTACCTTGGAAGAGGTTGAAGAAATCATAAAGATAATGGGTACGGTTAACCAGATTGACGAGGAAGATGGGAATGATCCTGTGACGGCTGAAGAATCCGAGGGAAGGGAGAAGGGTTCTAGGCGTCGTCTTTATCGTGATAGTGAAGATGTGGTTTTGGCTGGGGTTTGTTCCGGCTTGGCCAAGTATTTTTCCGTCGATCTTCTCTTGATCAGATTGATCTTCGTCATACTGACCATCATGAATGGCCTTGGGTTAATTATCTATCTGGTGATGTGGCTTGCTGTACCTTTGGCCAAGACAAGTATGCAGAAATTGGAAATGCAAGGGGAGCCGGTCAATCTGAACAATATTGAAGAATTGGTGAAGGAAAAGACAGAACAAATAAAGAAAGAGAGCCAGATTGCTTATCAGAATCTGAAACAGAAGAAATCTGTCCTGGTAAAACTTATTAATTTACCGGTAATTTTAATAAGAGAAATAGTGAATTTTTTCCGCAGGATGATCTCAGGCTTATCGCCCGCGATAAGGATAATAAGCGGAAGCTTGATGCTAATGTTCTTTTTTGTCGGTTTCGTCATGTCCAGTTTTTGGCTGGCAAATCTGTTGTTTTTAAACGGCACCCCTTTATTTCAAGGAGATTTTCCTCTGACTGAAATTGCAAAGACAAAAGCATATATAATAACGGTAGTGTCCGTATATTTGACGGTGTTATTAGTGTTGGTCATGGTGCTTATGTTGGCAATAAGTATAATCGCTAAAAGAAGAATATTTAACATTCTGGTGATGACTATTCTGTTCGTCATTTTTACTCTGAATGTCACAGTAGTAACGATTTTTGGTTTTGATTTAGCCGGACAGATAAAAACGGTTTATGAAAAATATAAAGCCGAGAATATGATAGAAAAAAATATAGAGATTGAAGGGTTTAATGAGATTTCTGGTGTCGCCTATGCGAACTTGATCTTGGAAAAAGCGGATAAGTATTCGGTCACAGCCAGAGGCCTAAAAAAAGATGTTGAAAAAGTTGAATTCATCCTGCAAGCAACTAGTTCGCAGAAGATTGTAAATTTAAAAATCATGAGCAAGCGAAGAAATGGTTTTTTAGTGATTTCTGAGCCGGTTGAAATCTTGATCAAGGGACCAAACCTAAAGCGTGTCGATGTTTCCGGCTTTTTGGATTATGAAGCGGATAAATTAGGATCAGAAACGGAGATAATCGGAAAAGTGGCCGTTCGGAACGCACTGCCAGGACAAAGATTGGGCGGAGATCGGGATGAGCACGGCTGCATCCCTAGCGCAGGCTATAGCTGGTGTGAAAGCTCAGATAGATGCATCCGGGCATGGGAGGAGGTTTGTTTAACCGGATTAAACTTCTTTAAGACTGGAGTAATAATTAAAGAAGCTGGCGGTATGAATGGAGAAAATCTATATATTCTATATGAAGAGCCAGGCAAACCAGCTTTGCGAAAAAAATTGGTTTTTGATGAAAAAAGCCTTTGCGGTGATGAAGAAAGAAGTATTGTCTGTATGGCATTAAGTGTTTCTGATTTCGGCTTGGTTAACGGTGGTAGAGTTGAAATCAAGGGGATAGTATCTGAAGATCAAGTATTAGTGAGGCAGGTTATTAGGAAAAACATAGAATAGATTAATTAAAAAAACTGCTTATAAATAAAAGCAGTTTTTTAAATGGGTTTTTTATGGTAAGATTAAAATATTAAAGAATCATAAATGAAAATTGTAATATTCGATGGAAGCCACAACAAAACAGGCATGACATTAAAGTTGGTTGATAAATTTTTGGAAGGGGTAAAAAAAGGAAAACCAGATGCAGAAATTGTGACTTATGATTTATTGAATGAGAACATAGAATTTTGTCTTGGTTGCGGCAAGTGTACCGAAGACAAAGACCCAATCAATGCCGAATGCGTCATCGAAGATGATTGCAAAAAAATCAAACAAATAGCACTGGAGAGCGACGTGGTGGTTTTTGCAACGCCGATTTATGAATACTGCGTCAGTTCTTCAATGAAAAGATTTTTGGAAAGATGCTTGACATTAGTTACTTTCAGACTAGGTCCGGTTGCGCGGGCTAAGGTAACCAAGGGAAAGGTGGGGGTGGTAATTTGCTCTTCCGGTGCGCCCTTTCCTTTTAATCATCTGATGGGGATAACACGTTATCCAAAATTCATGCTCAAGCTTGGCTGCAAATTATTCGGTTGCGAAAAAGTTGAAATGATTATGGCTGGCGGCATGGCAATCAAGCCATCTTGGCAAGCTAAATGGGAAAACAAGGCTTTTAAGCTTGGCCAACAAATCACACAAAAAGATTAATAGTTCTTAATGTTTGCTTAATATATTTAAAAGATAATTATTTATTAATATTTAATTAACTTTTATTTTTATTCTTTAATCTAAAATAGGCTAAAAAATTACCCTGTTTTCGGTTATTAAAATAAAACTATGACTAAAAAGTTCACCTCAGAAGAAAAGGTAAGCTTTAATGTTTGGCAAAAAAGCATATTTTTTCTTTTCCTGTTTTTTGCCCTGAGCTTAATTACGAATAAAGCTCAAGCCGCAACTTATTATGTTGATGCGATAAACGGCAATGACGCTGCCATCGGCAACACCCAGGCGTCGCCCATAAAAACCATCTCTGCGCTGAACAAAAAGGCGTTGCTGGCTGGAGACTCGGTTTTATTCAAGAGAGGGCAGACTTGGCAATCCCAAGTTTCCCTCGCGGCAAAATCAGGTATGGCCGATGCCTACATTACCTATGGAGCATACGGTATCGGAGCTAAGCCGAAATTGAACAATATCACCTTAAAAGATAAGTCTTATATCAAATTCCAAGGACTTGAGTTTTACAATAATGCACCAGGGAATTGGATAGTATATATTGATAGTTCTGACCATATAGTTTTGGAGGATTGTAATTTGATTGCTGGTCCGCTCAACACTGGTTATGCCGTCCTCACCATCAGGGAAAATTCAGAATACAACGTGGTGCGTGGCTGTTTCATAGAACATAAGAACCTAATTGCGCAAAACGATGCAGTCAACTTAAAACATAATGCAAACTATAATTTAATAGAGAACAATATTATTGGCACTGCGACACATTACGCGCTGACTATTATGGGATCTACCGAGGATGTTGTGGCTACTAACCCTGACGGCAGTAAATACACCATTCCTTATTCTAAGTACACCGCCAGTTATAATATCATCAGAAATAATAAGATCAATAATCCTGAAGGGGCGATGGTTGAGATCCAATCTAATGCCAACCGGAATGTTTTTGAAGGCAACGAAGTATCAGGTGGGAAATCGACCGCTAATAACAATTCTTCGCCCCAGGCTGTAAAATCAGTATCTCAGTACAATATATTAAGGAATAATATTATCCACAGTAATATTTCTGACCGTGCCGCCGGAATCAGCTCAGTAGTCTATCGGAACGGCATTGCTCCAGCAAACAATTATCTGCACAACAGAACTTATAATAATGTCATTAATAATATCAAGGCTTCACCTTTGGTGATCGGCAATGATGAGCCGGCAGAATGTAATGCCGATGATAATGTTTACAAGAATAATATAATATTTGCAAATCCGACTGCGGATGGGATTCAGGTTACTGTCACCCCGTATGTTGCCAGTCCCAATTATTTTTTTATCAATAATATAATTTATAACGGTTCAGAAAGCAGTAATGTATTTAAAATAAAGGGTGTAGCCAGGAATGTTGCTGCGCAACAGACCGCTGACGGAGCGCATTTTTCAGGCAACGTACAAAAAGAACCGGCATTAGATTTATTTTACAAACCAAAAATTAATTCCCCGGCAATCGATAAGGGGGTTTATCTGACCAAAATAACTAGCGCAAGCGCAAACGGAACTAAATTTTACGTTGAAGATCCAAACTATTTTACGGATGGCTTTGGCATAACTTTGGGTGATAAGATCCAGGTTGGCAAAGACATCGTTCGAATAAAAAAGGTTGATTATAATAATAAGCTTCTTGAAGTGGACACGAGTATTTACTGGAGCCAGGGCTCGACTATTAGCAGGCCATATCTTGGAAATTTACCAGACATCGGAGTCTACGAATCGGATATCGTCGTGCCAGAAACTTGCACTAGCTTTAATTATTCAGACTGGGGAGTTTGTGTAAATGGAAGTCAAACCAGGAATGTTACTTCAAGTTTCCCAGCAAATTGTTCCGGTGGCAATCCTGTCTTAACTCAAAATTGTACTGTTATTCCGACCTGCACTTCTTGGACCTATTCTGCTTGGAGCACTTGCGTAAATAGTTTGCAGACTAGATCTGTGCTTTCTTCATCTCCTTTGAATTGTAGCGGTGGCAATCCGATTTTGTTGCAAGGTTGTCAGGTAGCCCCGGTCTGCATTGATTTGTCATTCAAAGGAGGTAGTGTTCAGTCGAGTGTAACTCAGAATAATACTTATAAAATCAGTTGTGATTATGGAGTGATCGTAGATTCGATAAACGCAAAAAACGATATAGGATATTGTAGTTGGACGGGCTGGAGTGGAACTGCTGCTAATTTTATCTGCAATTCGGGTTCGGTGGGAACAAGAAAAAATATATGCACCGTGGCTGCGGGAACAAAAAGCAATAGTTGTATCCAGGCCAATATCATCTCGAGCACTTCAGTCGTAGCTCCGCCACCGATCTGCACTTCTTGGACATATTCCAATTGGGGCAGCTGCACCAATGGTCAGCAGACCAGAACTGTTCTTTATAGCTTTCCTTTGAACTGTGTTAATGGTGCACCGGTACTGAGTCAGAACTGTCAAATGCCAGTTATTGACAGCGACAAAGATGGTATGAGCGATATTTATGAAAATGCTCTGGGTACCGATAGATACGACGCCGATATGGACAATGATGGTTATGGAGATAAGGAAGAGATATTGAATGGTTATGATCCTTTCGGACCAGGAAGAATAAGTTACAACAGTCAATTGACCAAGGAATATTCGGGTGAAATTATTTTAAAGGTTCAAGCCGAAGGCCAAATGTGGTATGTTAATCCATCCGATAAGCGTTATTTCATCAGCAGCCCAGGCGATCTTCTGATCGCAGTTAAAAAATTAGGAAGGGCAGTCAGACATAATATTATTACCAATTATGCTAATTATTTTTCAGTCCATGGCGGCAAATTCTTAGTAGATGTAGATGATGGAAATAAAATGTATTATTTCAACCCAGTCAATAAAAGACTATACTATATTGCGGATGCGGCTTCAGGCTTTGATTTGTTGAAATCTTTCGGCCAAGGCATGTCAAATGCTAATCTATGGAAAATCAGGTCCGGCTTTTTATACTAAAAAAAGACTTTTTTAACAGAGGCGTGCTTTAAGCGCGCCTCTTGTTTTTGCTTTTTATTAGTGGTATATTTATTTAGTGCTAAAATATTTTTTGTGCATATTTACCCAATTGGGTATTTTTTATTGAAAATCAATATAAAATTAAGATAAAAAAATGAATTACGATTCACTAGGAATTGGCAAAAAATTCCCTAAAATTTTGACCGCAGTAGTGGAGATTTCCAAGGGTGGACATAATAAATATGAAGTAGAGCCGGAAACCGGTTTTATTAAGCTTGATCGAGTCTTGCATTCGCCATTATTTTACCCCGTGGATTACGGCTTTATTCCACAGACCTTAGCCCCAGATGGTGATCACCTGGATGTTTTGATAGTCACCGATAGTCCTGCCATGACCGGTTGCGTGGTGGAGGTTCGTCCGCTTGGCATCCTTAGGATGACAGATGGGGGAGAACAAGACGATAAGATTATCGCCGTCCAAGCGAATAATCCTCACTATCATCATAAAAAGAAGTTAGCCGATTTAGCACCTCATCTTCTTGATGAGATTACGCATTTTTTTGAAGAATATAAGAAACTGGAGAACAAGCAAGTTGATGTGACTGGCTATGAATCTTTGAAAGCCGCAGAACAATTCATTATCGAGACTCATAAAGCATATAAAAATAAATAATAATAAAAGCAATACTCTGTTAAAGAGAATTGCTTTTTGTTTTAAAACAACGATATGTTATCCAATATAAAAAAATATCTGATTTCAATTTTTTCATTGGCGGTAGTAGCTGTTTTTTCGCATGCCTTTTTAAGGGATCAATTGATGCATTATATTGAAATAAATCCGGAGCATGAAATGTTGCTGATTTTTCTTTTGATTGCCATTCTTTTTGCCCTGTCTTTCGTTATTTTTTATATTTCACACTTGATCAAATTACCCTCGTTCGTGATTGCGATCTTTTTTGGAATCGCTGCCAAGCCTTTACTTCTGCCAATTACTGAAAATGAAGTCGCTTTAAGTATTATGGTCGGTTTAGGCGCTACCTTGATCTTGTTTTCGGGAGGGATCGAAACGCCATTCCACAACTTCAAAAAAAATATCTTAAAGATTTTTTCCTTATCCTTTGTGGGCTTGCTGATTACCGCATTCTTATTCTCTTTGTTCGTTTGGCTAGTCGGGGGCCAGATGTGGGGTCAGATTTCCATGGTTACGGCAGTCTTGCTTGGCGCTATCCTTGCCTCAACGGATCCGGCAGCGATTATTCCGGTGTTAAAGAAATTAAGATTTAAAAATCCTTCCACCAAGGATATAATCATTTCTGAAAGTGCCGTTACGGATGTGGTCGGCACTTTGTTGACCATTGTTTTTTTGGCTTATGTAACAACTAGTGTTAATTTCTTGAGCATCCAAACTTGGTACGGCAGCATATTTAATGGCAAAAGCGGACTTATCTTGTTGAAACAATTATTTTTTGGTGGAATTTTTGGTCTTTTCGGCTATCTATTGCTAGAGGGCCTTTCTCGTTTCAAGAAAAAATATGAACAAGAGTTCGAAGCTGATTCAGCTTTTTTCCTTTTTGTGCCGATTGTCATCTTTGTTTTGGCTTTGATTTTTGGCGGCAGTGGGTACCTGGCTGCGTTTATTGCAGGGTTGATTTTTCATTTGGCTGATCATCTGCAAGAGACAGAACATTTTTTTAATAGTTTGGTGGAGGGGTTTTTTAAACCGGTAATTTTCATCTTATTAGGTTCATTGGTTGATCCAGTTTCTTTATTGGCTTATGCGCCATTAGGAATCTTAGCAGCGATTGTTTTTATGGCGGTGATTCGACCGATTGCTGTTTTTGTCTCTCTGTTGCCATTTTACTTTTGGGGCAAAGACAAGATGAGTATACGTGATATGTGCTTCATCTCATTCGTTCGCGAGACAGGTGCGATCCCAGCCGTATTAATGGTAACCGTGGTAGGTTTGGGCATAAAGGATATTCATGGTTTGGTGGAGGTAGGTATGTGGACTATCTTGTTAACTCTTATTATTGAACCGATCTTTACACCATGGGTTGCAAAAAAATTAAATGTAGCAGATATACTTGAGGATAAGAAAAAAATTAAATTATCAACTACTCCAGTTGTTATACTGGCCTCTCGTGGACACACTTTTATCAGAAGATTGCCAAGAGTGATAGAATGGGCCAGAAAACAAAATATTTCACGAATAAAATTGTTGTTGTGTTTGGAGGACAAATACACTGAGGAGCTGGAAAAAGAAATCAAGGAAACCGCCGAAAAAGAATTTATAAAATATGATGAGGAGGCAAAAAAGCTTGGCCTTGAGCCGATTGACTTCGTTATCGTCAGTCGTAAAGGATTATTACAGACCAATATAAACGAATTGGCCGAAAATGATGGTGTTACTGCAATCTTTGTCGGCACCAAGATGCTCGACTATCGTTTGAGCGAAATAAAAAAGCTGGGAGTACCACTCTATTTCTTGGATTAAATGAAATAAATTTTATTAAAAACTGGACATTTGAACGTCCAGTTTTTTTGTTTAATTTATTCTTAAGGAAAACATTTAAAAATATGTTTATGAAAAAAAATTTGTACAGATATTCATATTTTTGGATTACTTTGGTATTTTTCATCGCAAGCCTAGTCTTGCAATGGGTTTTTGGTTGGTATGAATACAAGAATGAACAGGAGGAACATGGTCAGCCAATCGAGATAGGAAGTTATGTGGTTCAATTATCAAGGGGTGTTTTTGAGAATTGGCAATCAGAGTTCCTGCAATTAATCTGGCAAGTCGTGGGCTTGTCATTTTTATATTACGCCGGTTCTTCACAATCAAAAGAAAGTGATGACCGGAAAGAAGAAAAAATCGATTATATAATCAAAAAATTAGACCCGAAGAATTCAAAATCCATCATCCAAAAGATAGATATGCGTTATTGGCGGAAAAAATAGATACCTCAAGATTAAAGTCAAATTGACTTTTGGCAATTTTGAGGTATTTTTGTTATATAACAGTTTTTTGCTTCTCATTAAATAAGTGTAATCGTTTTTAAATGGAAAAGTTGTTTATAAAAAATAGAAAAGAACAAAAAATTTCCGTTATTGTTGAAAGGGCGGAAAAACAAGCAGGTTTGGCATTTGTGATGCATGGCATGGGCGTTTATAAAGAGCAGCCGCAGCTTGAAAAAATCGCTAATGCATTTAAGGAGAATAAATATACGGTTGTAAGATTTGATGCGACTAATGCCATGGGTGAAAGTGATGGAAATATTGAAGATGCAACAATTACAAATTATTATGAAGATCTGGAAGATGTGATCAAGTGGTCAGGAATTCAAGATTGGTATCAAGAACCTTTTGTTTTATGCGGACATAGTGCCGGCGGTATGTGCGTATCTCTTTACGCAGAGAAATACCCCTCAAAAGTAAAAGCTTTAGCGCCAATTTCAACCGTAGTTTCCAACACATTGATTTTTTATACCAAAGAGGAGATAGAAGACTGGAAAAAGACGGGATATAGGATTTGGACAAGTGTTTCCATGCCAGGGGTAATAAAAAAATTAAAATATGCATATTACGAAGACAAATTAAAACATGATCTCTTGGGGGAGGCAAATAACTTATTAATGCCGGTCTTAATGATTGTCGGAGACAACGATAAAGTCACACCTTTAAAGCATCAGCAAGTATTATTTGATCGATTACCGGGCAAGAAAGAGCTGCATGTAATAAAAAATGCTAAACATAATTTTGACAAAGAAGAGCACTTGAAAGAAATAAAAACAATTTTCATGAATTGGATAGATAAAATATAGTTTTGTGTCCTAATACAAAATTTCTGGATTCCTGCCTGCGCAGGAATGATACAAAGGACGTTTTCAGCTGTGTCATCCCGGATTTAGTACGGGATCCATTATGAATCACAGAACGATGTTTTTTAAAATAGGTTATTTGAGCTATAATTATTAAAACCAATTCAATTTATTAGTTTTCACTAAAAAAATATTTTGTAAATATAAAGTGGATCCCCGCCTCCGCGGGGATGACGGGGAGGGAAGGATTTTCTGCCAGAGAATGTGCTCTAGGGCATAAAAATAATTCCTTTAACCTCTTTTTCCGTCATCCCTGATTTAGTCCGGGATCCAGGGTTGGTTGGTACTAACGTGGATTTCAAATCTACAATTTAATATAATGATTACTTTGATATTAAAAAACATTATGGAAAAAGAAGTTGTTTTTGCCAATGTAGTTGCTGGCGTAGTCATAAAACAAGATGGAAAATATCTGTTGGTTCAAGAAAAACAACCCAAGGCTTATGGCTTGTGGAATTTACCTGCCGGCAGAGTTGATGTTGGCGACACTATTGAGTACACCGCAATTAAGGAAGCCAAGGAAGAATCAGGCTTTGACGTTGAATTGATTAGAAAATTAGATATTTTTCAAAATTTGGCTACTGATCCGGTTAAGCATGCTTTTGAAGCAAGAATAATCGGTGGAGAAATAAACTTTCCGGATGATGAGATATTAGACGTCCAATGGTTTGCTTTTGAAGAAATAATAAATATGGCTGATAAATTGCGGGATGGTTGGATATTGGAAGCAATAAAAATGGTTGAGGAAAAATAATATGTCAATAATCGAAGAAGCAAAAAAATATTTTCATAAAATGGTTCAGGATTTCAATTCCGATCCTTACGGTCTAGTTAATCATTTGAAAGAAATGGAGAAATGGGCTCATTTTATGATTGAAAAATATCCAGATGTCGAACAGGAGATTGTACTGTTGTCAGTATGGCTCCATGATATCGGACACTATCCCTTGCCCACAGATCAAGATCACGCAGTTCGCGGGGAAGAAAGAGCAAGAAAATTTTTAGAAGATCATAATTATGATGATAAAAAAATTGAAAAGGTTTTACATTGTGTAAGGGCACACCGTTGTAGGGATGTGATGCCGGAAACTAAAGAGGCAAAAATCATTGCATTTATTGATTCGGCAAGTCACATGACGGATACGATGTATCTTGATATCGTCAGGGAAGACAAGAATAACAAGGCCGAGCCTAGGGTTTTCGCAAAGATGGAACGTGATTTTAGAGATTTGTCTTGGTTTCCTGAAGTTCAAAAAGATTTATCAGAACTTTATGATTCATGGAAAAAATTATTGGAAGCTTATCAAAAAATTGATTTTAATTAGTTATTAAAATGCCCATAGAATTTGAAACACAAATACTAGATATTAACCCGGGGGAGATAATTGAAAAGCTTCGTGTTTTGGGGGCGGAGGAAAAGGAGGAAGTTTTTCAGAAACGTTGGATTTTTGATATTGTTTGCCTGAATTCTGAACAGCCGGGGCTGGGAGAGTGGATAAGAGTCCGTCAAGCCGGTGATAAGGTCGATATGACTTATAAACGAAAAAAAGATTTTAGTATTACTGGTACAGAAGAGATAGAACTAGCGATTGATGATTTTGATAAAGCTGCTGCTTTATTAAGCAAGTTAAGCTGTTTCACTGGGCAATATTTTCAAGAAAACAGACGCAAGCAATTTTTTTTGAATGATTTGGAATTCGATATTGATTATTGGCCGAACATTCCGCCATTTTTAGAGATAGAGGGGAAGAGCGAGGAAGATGTGAAAAGAGGCATGAAATTATTAGGCTTGGAAGAAAAAGAAAATGGCCATTTCGGTTTGATAAATATTTATGCAAAACACGGCATTAAGCTTCATGATTATAAGGAATTAAAATTTTGAAAAAATAATATTTTTCGTGTCATCCTCGCGTATGCGGGGACTCAGTGGCAGAAATGTTTAATAATAATAAGCAATCATTCTAGAAACAACTTCCCCAGTTTTTCTAGATTCCTGCTTTCGCAGGAATGACACAAGTTTTTAAATTAAATTTATGAACTTATATCAAAAAATCGAACAATTTGTGACTGATGCGTTTACAAAAGCCAATAAGCCGACTGACGTTTTTCATGCGCAGAGGACTGTGCACTGGATAAAGGAACTGAAACCGGACGCTGATGAGGCATTGTTGATTGCGGGTCTTGCTCATGATATTGACCGGGCTTTTAATGGCGACTGGAAAAGAGGCTCTTTTGATCCAGACTTTTTGCGGAAACATCAAGATTTAAGCGCCATTGAAGTTGAAAAATTCATGAAAGAAGAAAATGCATCCAAAGAATTGGTAGAAAAAGTTAAGAATTTGATTGCAAATCATGAGGTAGGGGGAGATGAGGAGCAAAATGTTCTCTGTGATGCTGATTGCCTGGCATATTTTGAGGAAAAAGCGATGCGTTGGGCAATACTTGCCAAGCATGAAGGCAAGGAAGGGGAAATGATCGAGAAAATAAAATATTATTTCAGCCGTTTCAAATCCGAAAAAGCCAAAGCAATTGCCCGGCCTTTTTATGACAACGTAATTAATTTTTTAAAATAAAAAATTATGAACGAGCAAAATCGACCATCGGTTGGTGTGGCAACCGTGGTCATAAAGGATAACAAAATTTTGATTGGCAAAGACACCAGAAAAGGGGACGCTGTTTTTGGCGTACCTGGCGGGCATTGGGAAAATGGCGAAACCCTCAAAGAGTGTGCAATTCGGGAAGTTAAAGAAGAATCAGGGATAGATTGTATAATTATTGGTATAGTTTCTGTTTATGATTTCTATCGCGAAGATAAAGACAAAAGTTATGTGACAATCGGCATGAAGGCCGATTTTAGTTCTGGCGAGGTTAGGGATTCACATGAAGAAGGACGATTGGATTGGGGTTGGTATTCACCGGAAGAAGCTTTAAAATTGAATTTATTTCCGGCAGATAAAATATTAATTGAAAGATTTTTATCTAAAGTTGTTTTTGAATAATTTGCCTTTAGATTTTTCGTGTTCTGCCACGCAGTGAACCGTAGATATTATTTTTTTGAATTCCAGTTAAAGGAATTGGTGATTCTAAATGGATCCCCGCCTGCGCTGGGATGAAGGAGTAGACGGCGGCAGTCTAAAAAATTATCTCTCTTGTGTCATCCTGAACTTGCTTGTCCGCCAAAGCTTTAGCGAGAGCGGGTTTCAGGATCAGGTGAAAAACAGAAAATCTTCTCTTTATTGTAGAATTAAATTTTATAATAAAAAGATTCCAAATGGATCCCCGCCTCCGCTGGGATGACGGAAAAAGGTAATCAATCAAAAAAACTATTTCTCTTGTGTACTCTTTTCAGGATGAGGTGAATAAAAAGAAAGCCTTCTCTTTGTTATAGTAGGGAAGATCGGTGATTCTAAATGGATTCCCCCCTTCGCGGGGATGACGGAATAGACGGATGGCAATCTAAAAACTAACTTTCTCGTGTCATCCTGAATTTATTTCAGGATCAGATTGGTAACTGAAAACCTTCTCTTTGTTGTAGACTTCTCTTTGTTGTAGAATTAAATTTTATAGTAAAGAAAATATGGTCGAGAAATAAAAAAAGGATGACTCGAAGTCATCCTGTTGTCTTAGGTCTCTGCTTAGTCTTTGCGCTCCCATCTCTCGAATTCAGAAGTGCTAAAATTTTAAGCAGCACAGCAACCAACGCAATGAGACCGTATATTACCAAATCCAGTGTTTCCATTTCTTCCCCCTTATTAAAAACATTGTATTTTTTTGTATCAGAGTTACAAAGGTCGTTTTGAATTTAAACTATAAAATAATAGTGATAATTTGTCAATATTAATCATCCTTTACAAAATATAAAAAATGTGTTATATTTGGTCGGTAGCTTTTTAGATTGGGTATATTCAGGGTAGTTTATATCAGTTTAAGGGCTAATTTTAATTAATATTAGTCTCTTTTGCTTCTCAAGAAGTTCTTAGATTAGCTTAGGACGGGGCCGACTCATGAGTCGGTATTTTAGCTACCATAAATTATGAAAACATTTAAAGAATTGGGTCTAAATACCCACATCCAACAGAGTTTAGAGGAGCTTGGCTATATCGAAGCAACTCCAATCCAAGAACAGGCGATCCCGTTTGTTTTGGAAAGTGATCAAGATATGATCGGCCTGGCGCAAACCGGCACTGGCAAAACGGCTGCTTTCGGTCTGCCGATTTTACAAAAGCTAGATAAAAATAAACAGCTGCAAGCGATCATTCTTTGCCCGACCCGCGAACTATGTTTGCAAATCAGCAAAGAGATTACTAATTTTGCCAAACATTCCGTCGGCGTTACTTTGGCCACGGTTTATGGCGGAGCAAGAATTGATTTGCAGATTCAACAGCTTCGAGCTGGCGCGAATATCGTAGTTGGCACACCGGGCCGCGTTCACGATTTAATTAGAAGAAAAATTTTAAAATTACAAACCATCCGGTTTGTAGTACTCGATGAAGCTGATGAAATGCTTGATTTAGGTTTTAAAGATGAGCTTGATGCTATTTTGGCGGAAACACCAAGGGAAAAACAGACCTTGCTTTTCTCTGCCACCATGTCAGCGACTATCTACAGCATTGCTAAGAAGTATATGGATGAGCCGAAAGAAATCAGCGTGGGTAAAAAGAATGTGGGAGCCGATAAAGTGGTCCACCAATATTATCTGGTTAAGCCCGGTCAAAAGTATGAAGCCTTGCGTCGTGTAGTTGATTCTGAGCCCGACATTTACGGAATCTTATTCTGCCGTACCAGAAATGAAACTCAGGAAATAGCAGACAGACTTAAGGAGGATCGCTATTCCACCGAGGCGTTGCATGGCGATGTTTCACAAAACATGCGAACTTTAATTATGGATCGTTTCCGCCAGCGCAAGATTCAGCTGTTAGTTGCTACAGATGTGGCAGCTCGCGGAATTGATGTAAACGACCTAACCCATGTGATCAACTATAGCTTACCGGATGTCAGTGAAATATATGTGCATCGAAGCGGCCGAACCGGTCGTGCGCAGAAAAGCGGAGTTTCACTTTCTATTTTAACCACTAGAGAATTACGAAAAATTAAAGAATTGGAACACAAGACTGGCAAAACTTTTGAACAAAAACACGTACCGACCGGACAGATGATCTGCGAAAAGCAATTACTTAGCTTGGTGGACAAGATGAAAAGCATTGAGGTGGACGAGAAGGAAATCGCGCCTTTCTTGCCGGCGGTCGAGGAAAGATTTAAAGGCATGTCCAGATCTGAACTATTAGCTCGTTTTGTTTCGGCTGAATTCAACCATTTTTTATCTTTATATAAAGACTCTAAAGACATCGAGGCGATTTCAGCCGGCAGTCAATACGAGAATGAAAGAGGCGGGCGAGAACGTAAAGAACGACAACCGGATGAAAATTTTATCAATGCACGCATTAATATCGGCAAAAAAGACGGACTGGATATTAAAACTCTATTCGGATTGATCAACAGCCAGCGTGAATTGAAGGGCGCTGAAGTCGGTAAAATCAAAATGTCTGATACTTTCACTGTTTTTGGCATTGAGAAAGCCAGACAAAATGATATCGCAAAAAGTTTTAGAGCCTCACGTTTCAAAGGCAGACCGATTGAAGTCAGGGTTGTGGATGGATTTGAAGCAGATAGACCTAACAGAAATTTTTCTGGAAAAACTTACCAAGGAGCTCGTAAGGGCAATAGAAAACCTAGCCCATTCAAAGGGCGAAGATAGCAAACAAAACAACAAGGTCAGGAATAGGCCTTGTTTTTTTGTGCAAAATTTATCTTTTCTATGCTATTATTTAGATATAATATAAATATAAAAAAGCCTATGAAATGGAAATATAAGAATACTTTTTTATTGCTCGTAAGCCTTATTGTTTTGTACTTTGTGGCGGAAACTGAGTTTGTTAAGCAATTCATCGCTAAAATCGGTGAGTGGGGCTATTTCGGAGCTTTTTTGGTTGGCATATTTTTTGTTTCCACTTTTACCGTCGCTCCATCCGTTCTGGTAATCTATTATTTGGCCCAATCATTAAATCCATGGGAAGTGGCGATATTTGCCGGTATTGGCGCCGTCATCGGGGATGCTTTGATTTTCAGTTTTTTAAGAGATGGGATTTTTGATGAAATCAGACCGTTATTCAGTTTCTTTCAAAAGCCATTATTTTTAAGAATGATCAATTCCTCATACTTTGCCTGGTTCTTGCCGATTATTGGGGCACTGATAATCGCTTCGCCTTTCCCGGATGAAATCGGTATAAGCTTGATGGGGCTTAGCAAGATTAAGCGTTGGCAATTTTTAATCGTATCATTTGTTCTTAATTCAGCCGGGTTATTAATAATAACAACTCTGGCAAGAGGTTAATGAATAATATGGATAAAATCGAAGTTTATTATTTTTCTGGAACCGGGAATTCTTTGCATGGGTCTCAAGGGCTAGCTAAAAGACTCCCAAATGTCAGTTTGTTGCCCATAGCCAGTTTGTTAAAAAAAGACAAGGTGAGCGCATTGGGTGCGGTAGTGGGCTTCATTTTTCCTGTCCATCTTTCTACAATCCCAATTTTTCTTAAAGATTTTATAAAAAAAGTAGATCTTAGCTCTGCTGAATACATTTTTGCCGTGGCCACCAGAATAGGCACGGAACATAGCGCATTTTTTGAGATCGAAAAGATCCTGAGGAAGAAAGGTAAACACCTGAGCTCTTCTTTTAATTTGAATATGCCAAGCAATGACCCGAAATTTAATTTTACTCCAGCAGGAGGGTATGAGATGAAGGAATTAGAGAAGGAAGTTGAAAGGCAGTTAGAAGTGATTTCTAGGGCAATTGATAATAAAGAACAATTGCCAATCAAGGATAAGAATTATTTGACCCGCATCCCTTTTGTTCGGCTACTTTCTCCTTTAGTGACACTATTAGATGGAATACAGCAAAATTTTTATGCTGATGATAAATGTGCCGGCTGTGGCATTTGCAAAAAAGTTTGTCTCTCGGGAAAAATTAAAATGAGTGAGGGTCGGCCAATTTGGCAAAAAGAGATTAAATGTTTTAAATGCTATGCTTGTCTAAACTATTGCCCCAATCAAGCTGTCCAGATTAAAAATTTTACAGAAAAAAAGGGTAGATACTCGCATCCGTATGCTTCAGCAGACGAGATTGCTCGACAGAAATTTGACATGTAAAGATTTCTAATTAAAATGAGCTTATAAACTCATTTTTTTATAGTAGTTTATATATTTTTATGTTAACTCAATTTGAAAAAGAAGTTTTAAAAAATATTGCCAAGGTTCCTCTTGGCAAGGTAACAACCTACAAAGACTTGGCTTGTGCGATCGGGCGGCCACGGTCAGCCAGGGCAGTGGGTAATGCGCTAAATAAGAATCCTGACGCGCCTACCGTGCCTTGCCATCGGGTGGTAAAATCGGACGGCAGGCTTGGGGGTTATGCTTGGGGTGTAAAAAAGAAAATTGGTTTGCTCAAAGATGAGGGGGTTTTGATTAAAAATGGAAGGGTAGTTGATTTTGAAAACAGATTATATATTTTTAAAAAATAATTTAGAGAAAAAACAGCATTCACTTGAAAGCTGTTTTTTTTGTTGATTAATGGATTATAGAAGACAATGTTTTGGTTAGCTCTGGAATATTATTTCTTTGTTGATCGGTAATCATATCTTCGATTTTGTTCTTGATGGTTTCGGTCGCATCGTCAAGTAGATTTTTGCCAGCCGGGGTGAGGGAGGCATATCTGGCGCGAGCATCTCGTTCATTAACATCTCGCGATATCAGGCCGATTTTTTCCATTGGGATAAGCATGCGGGTGATGCTGGAAGCGGTAAGGCCAATGCTTTCTGCCAGGTCTATCCGACGCATTTTCCCTTCGGGTGCTTCATTGAGATAATGCAATATCATGAAGTCGGCAAAAGTTAAACCGTGGCAGCTTAAACGGCGAGTCATTATAGCATCGGCTTTTGCCAGGAGAAGGAAAAAACTAAGTAGATTATTCATAATAGTTAATTAGTTTACATATCAAGTATATATCAAGCATATTGAGTTGTCAAATAGATTGACGGAGTCCGACTCCGTCATCCGACGGAGTCGGACTCCGTTATTACCCAACTATGATTTACGATGCCTTAGGCGGCGCCTGCAGCATTCTCCTTGGCCTCTGTTCGAATTCTGACTGAGTTCGCAGGAACAAAATAAATAATGAATGGTAAAAAAAACTTCAGGTTGATTGCCTGAAGCTATTCGAATACTTCTCCGCCATGTGATGGGCAGGCTGTGTATTTTTCATCTCCGAAAACAGAAATCGTCCAGCCTTTATCCCATAACTCATCTATATTTTTGGCTTCCGTGGTTTCTGTACATCCCTCTTCGCAGCATTTAAAGAGCATTTTCCACCCTCCTTAGTACGTTAATTTATTCAACCCACTTATCTACATACTGGCCGAAGCCGTAGATGTTGAATTTATTTTTTAATTTGATCGAGGTGTTGAGATATGAAACTACCGATGATAGTTCTATTAAATATCTGTCTTTGACGACTTTGTATTTGATTGATTTTGCCTGAATTGCTCTTCTGATAGTTTTACCGGTTACTCCGCCGAATTTTGCGGCTTCGGAAACAGAAAGCCAGATCGGGTTTGCTCCCAAATTTTCAATTTCGTTTTCTGTAAAATTGTTTGAGTTCTCGGTCATTATGGCAACTTAAGTCTACAGAATTGTAGACTTAACTTAAGCTTAATTCAAAGAGGGTAAGATTTAAGTCCAATAAATCTTAGACTTTGCTTGGAATAAAAAACCTCCTTTTATGAAGATGGAAGTTATTTTTTGAAGCTGAAATTAAATTAGAATATATTATTAATCAATTGTAAAGTCTAGGCTGGTTTGGACTTAAATCATGTTTCTGGATGTATATTCTCATACTTTTTTAATTAAATCAAGACTCATTTTTTCAAGGAAAATAGTAAGAATTTTGAAGTATTTTTCATTTTCATGTCATCCCCGCGGAGGCGGGGATCCAGAAATACCCAAGGCCATGTCTTGTCTATCAATCCTTGTTTATAGGTTATACACCTGATCCTGAAAACGCTGAAGCTTTGGCGGGCAAGCGAGTTCAGGATGACACAGAGAGAGGGGGGGGGTGTAAAAAGGGGATTTGTTCCCCTCTTGAGAGGGCCGATAGGCCGGGGGTGTTACGAACTGTCCAAAGAATCAAATTGTGTTGTTTATCCGCCTTGGTTACACATCCCGCCAGCCTTTGGCAGTCTACCCCTCGTTCGACTGAGCTCACGACAAGCTCAAGATGGGAGTTGTTCACGCCGGCTGTTTGATTATTTATTGCAATTGTGTTAAGATTTTCTTAATAAAAAATTATAGAAAAACTATAATTTCTCTTGCTCGAGTGGAATCCCGCAAGAATAAAAAAACGAATAAATTTGAATTTTAAAAGGGAATTTAAAAAAGAGGATTTATTCGTAAATAGAGTCAGAATAGAATCAAGTATTGCTTTTGTTTTGGCTAAAATCAGTAAATAAATTAAATACGGTAATAAATTTACCTTATTTTTGCTTAATTTGATAAATTAAATAAATTGGCGTTTACTGTAACAGTTTTAATAATCGCACGTATATATAATTAGAAAGATGAAAGAAAAGCTTTTGTTTGCAAAACTGAAAAGTAAGGACAAGCAGGCATTCACCGAAGCCTACGATTTATATATTGATAAGATATATAGATTTGTTTATTTCAAGATAAGCGATCCTGTTGAGGCGGAAGATGTCACATCTTCGGTTTTTTTGAAAACCTGGAATTATGTCCAGCAGAACACCATTACTGATGAAAAGACTTTGCCGGCATTGCTCTACAAGATTGCGCGAAATTCCGTTATCGATTACTACAGAAAGCTCAGTAATGAAAACAAGGTATCGCTTGAAGGTGAAAACGAGATTGTTGATATCGAAGATAATAGACAGGATTTGAAAAGAAAGTTCGAGCTGGATTCAGACATGGAGAATTTGAAAGAGAAGCTGAGCCAACTCAAAGATGAATATAGAGAAATAATTGTTTTAAAATATGTAGACGAATTGTCTAACACCGAGATTGCAGAAATCCTTGGCAAGAGCAAAGGCAATGTAAGAATCTTGTCCTTCCGCGCCCTGAATGCTTTGAAAGAGTTGATGGAGGAAGGGGAAGGAGTTGAAAGTAAAAAGTTATAAAGTTGAAAGTCAATCTCTCTTGTGTCATTTCGGCGTATGCTGGAATCCACCCTTGGAAATTGAATAAAAAGAGAAACTTGTCAGAATTAGGAGTAAGAGTTAAGAAGTAAAAATTACCTCCCCCTCTGTCATCCCGACAGAGCAGCAGCGACGAGGGATCTCTGGGAAAGGTAAAAGAGTTTTAAGGGAGAAAGAAATAATATTTAGTAGAATTTTCAACGTAGATAAAAAAGATAAGTTATTACTTATTGCCGAGATCTCTCACCCCTAAAGGGGATTCGAGATGACAAATTAAACGCCATGACCGAAAAAGACTTGATTTCAAAACTGAATAATTTAAAACAGCTTAAGCCTGATAGCGAATGGAAAGATCGCAATCGGGAGATTTTGCTTTCCCAGATCGGCAACAGCACCGATGATTCAAAGAAGGTCAGCTTTTGGACGGTTTTGGACAATTTCTTGCCGGAATCAATCACGATGTTGGCTTCAAGGCCAGCTATGGTCTTTGCAGCCATCCTGGTGGTCGTTTTGGGCGGAAGTGTATTGAGTATCAAGGCAGCCAGAGAAACCAAGCCCGGTGATTCATTATATATAGCAAAAATCGTAAGTGAAAAAACCCAGCTGGCTCTGACTTTTGACAACACCTCTAAAGCCAAACTGAATTTACAGTTTGCCGGTAATAGGGCAGAAGAGCTGGCCAAGCTTACAGAATCGCCCGAGAGTGAGAAGAAAAATGGCGATATCAGTAGTTTGACCGACAATTTTAAAAGAGAAATAAACGAAGCTAAAACAAGATTGAATACGATTGATAGTACTCAGATTGCAAAAGCACCAGAAAAAAATGATAACAATAACCCTACTAACGTTGCTGACAATAGCGATGAAAAAATTCAAGTCGTCGGAGCAGCTTTAGAAAAAGACGATCAAAGCTTGCAGCTTTCAGCACCGACAGAACCGGTAGCCAGAAGCTTGGCCGAGGCGGAAAAATTATTTGAAAACAAAGATTACAATGGGACGACTGATAAATTAAAAGAAGTCACCGAAACAATCAACAATCCAACAGAAATAACAGTGCCAACTAAACCGACTACACCAACCACGACAGTGCCGGTTGCGACAAGTAGCGCTACTTCTACGAAATAAATTGAAAAGCATCTCCCCCTCTCCTTACGAAGGAGAGGGACGGGGTGAGGTCGGTGGATTAACAACGAATTGATTTTGTAGAGTGAGGTCCGGTTAATTATGAACCTCACCCTAGCCCTCTCCTTCGTAAGGAGAGGGGAAAATACTTAAAATTATAATTTCTCATATTGAATTCTATTTCACCCCATGCATGTGGAATATAACTCAATGCCACCATATTTCTCCCCTCCTTAACAAGGAGGGGTGGCCGATAGGCCGGGGAGGTATGGTGTCAGGACCGGTTTTACTTTATCCATTAAGGATAGAAAAACTGGCGGGTAAAATCATAAAGGGTCGGTCCGCTTGAGGCGGAGGTTTTACTTCTAATAAAGTCGAAAGTTCTTATGACAATTAGCTTTTATGAGGTTTTGGTAAACCAGCAAGCTAATTTTGTCGAAATGCATTGCGTTGGATTCGGTCTTCGGACCAGGTCCAGCCAAACGGCAAGATAACCCCCACGCCTATATCCGTAAAAGGATCAACGTGGGAAGGTGAATTCTCCCATGCGATTTTACCCTTTCACACTTATTGATATAGGTGTGGGGGAGCGGGATTCCGGCTGATTTGCTACAAACCGAAAATAAGCCGTTATAAGAACTATAATCATTTCCGCAAGGAAA